>NZ_JBMDKG010000015.1:0-163057 GCF_057809595.1 Variovorax sp. FG153 | reverse complement strand
CTTTCTTTTGGCGAAGCAAAAGAAAGTGACTCGCCCGCCGGGGCGAGACCCGGCCAACAGCCTCAAAAAAGAATGACCTACGAGTTCCCCCTACGCGTCTATTGGGAAGACACCGACGCCGGCGGCATCGTCTTCTACGCCAACTACCTCAAGTTCATGGAACGCGGCCGCACCGAATGGCTGCGGTCCCTGGGCGTCGAGCAGAACAAGCTGCGCAACGAAACAGGCGGCCAGTTCGTCGTCAGCGAGACCCAGATCAAATACCACCGCCCCGCCCGCCTCGACGACCAGCTCATCGTCACCGCCGACCTGCGCCAGATGGGCTCCGCCTCACTGATAATCGCGCAGACCGTGCTGCTGAAGCCGGAGCAGGCGGGCGCCACCCCCACCCTCCTGTGCGAAGGCACGATCCGCATCGGCTGGGTCGACGCCGCCAGCCTGCGCCCGGCACGGATTCCGGCGCAGGTTTCGGGAACCCTCGAACGCTATCGCGGCTCCATGACTCAACCCTTCAAGCCATGAATCAAGATCTCTCCATCATCAATCTCCTGCTCCATGCCAGCTTCATGGTGCAAGCGGTCGTGCTCCTCCTGGTGATCGTCTCGATCGCGAGCTGGGCCGCGATCATCCGCAAGTACTTCGCGCTCAAGCGCATGCGCGCGCTCAACGACGACTTCGAACGCGAGTTCTGGTCGGGCACCAGCCTCAACGAGCTGTTCGCCTCGGCGGCGCAGAACGCCAAGTTCGCCGGCCCCATGGAACGCATCTTCGCCTCGGGCATGCGCGAGTACCAGAAGCTGCGCGAACGCCACGTGAGCGACGCCGCCACGCTGCTCGACGGCGCCCGCCGCGCGATGCGCGCGAGCTTCCAGCGCGAACTCGACGCGGCCGAACAGAACCTGTCCTTCCTCGCGACCGTGGGCTCGGTCTCGCCCTACGTCGGCCTGTTCGGCACGGTCTGGGGGATCATGCATGCCTTCACCGGCCTGGCCGCGCTGACCCAGGTCACGCTCGCCACCGTGGCACCCGGCATCGCCGAAGCGCTGGTGGCCACCGCCATCGGCCTGTTCGCCGCCATCCCGGCCGTGGTGGGCTACAACCGCTTCGCGCGCGAGATCGACAAGATCGCGATCGCCCTGGAGACCTACATCGAGGAGTTCTCGAACATCCTCCAGCGCAACCTGTCCTCCAACCCGTCCGCGGCGGCCCCGGCGGGCCCCTCGGCCACCAACCGCTGAACCGGAGCGCGCACGCATGCCCGCCGTTTCGTCCCGCGGCCGCGGTCGCCGCACGATCAACGAGATCAACATGGTCCCGTTCATCGACGTGATGCTGGTGCTGCTGATCATCTTCATGGTCACCGCGCCGCTGATCACGCCGAGCGTGATCAACCTGCCCACGGTCGACCGCGCCAACAAGCAGCCCGACAAGCCGATCGAGATCGTCATCAAGAGCGACGACGAGGTCCAGGTCAAGAAGGATCCCTCCCAGGGCACCGGTGGCGCCTCGGTGCCGATGACGCAGATCGGCAGCATCGCCAAGGCCGCGCAGAACGGCGACGACCAGCGCCCGGTGGTCATCAGCGCCGACAAGTCGGTCAAGTACGAGACCGTGGTGAAGGCCATGAACCAGCTCAAGCGCGCCGGCATCGAGCGCGTGGGCCTGTCGGTCCAGACCACCAACGCCAAGTAGCGCCAGCCGGACCCGAGAACGCATGTCACTCGCCCTCGATCGCCCCGAGTTCGCGCCGCCGCCGCAGCGCGGCACGCCGCGCGCCGTGGTGCTCGCACTGATCGCGCACGCGCTGCTGATCGCCGCCCTGACCTGGGGCGTGCGCTGGAAGAGCGAAGGCGACGACGACGCGGTGGAAGCCGAGCTGTGGTCGCCCACGCAGCAGGTGGCCGCGCCGCGCATCGCCAACCCGCCGCCGGCCCCCGAGCCCACGCCCGCACCGCCGCCTCCCCCGCCCCCGCCGCCTCCTCCGCAGGCCGTGCGGCCCGATCCCACGCCGGCGCCCAAGGCACCCGACATCGCGCTCGAGCGCGAGAAGAAGCTGCGCGAGGAAAAGGAACAGCGCGAGCGCGAACAGGAACAGCAGCGCCAGCAGGAAAAGAAGCGCCAGGAAGCGCAGGCCAAGAAGGAGAAGGACCAGCTCGAGGCCAGGAAGCGCGAGGAAGAGCGCCAGAAGGAACTGCAGCAACAGAAGCAGGCCGAGCAGCAGAAGCTCGCGGAACAGAAGAAGCGAGACGACGCCAAGAAGCTCGAGCAGCAGAAGGCGCAGCTCGACAAGGACCGCCAGGACAACCTGCGCCGCCTGATGGGCCAGGCCGGCTCCACGGCCGAGCAGACCACCGGTCCGCGCTCGGGCAAGGGCGCGGGCAGCGGCGGTCCGTCGGCCGGCTACTTCGGCCGCGTGGCCGCGCTGATCAAGCGCAACGTGGTGTTCGATCCGAACTCGATCAGCGACAACCCCGCGGCCGAGATCCAGATCCAGACCTCTCCCGACGGCACCATCGTCGGCACGCCGCGCCTCGTGAAGTCCAGCGGCAATGCCGCCTGGGACGACGCCGCCCTGCGCGCGGTGCAGAAGACCGAGGTGATGCCGCGCGACGTCGACGGCCGCGTGCCCTCGCCGTTCCCGATCATCAGCGTGCGGCCGAAATCGCAGTGATGCACTGAAGCGCGCGACGCGGGGCCATGGCCCCGCGCCGCCGCAGTCTTAGCGCCGAATGAGCGCGCGCGCCGGCCCGGAACTCGCGGCCTCCGGGCCCCTCTACCGCCCACAACAACACGGCGGGGAAGAGCGCTCCCTCACAAGAACGATGAAGCCCAACGGACACATCCGGTATGGCAGCAGCCCCCTGCTCGCGAGCAGGACACCGGTCTGGCGCAGCAAGCTCATCGTCGCGGCCGTGGCCTTCGGCTTCCTGCTGCTCGCGGTGCGCGCGGCCTACGTGCAGGTCTTCGACAACGACTTCTTCCAGCACCAGGGCGAGGTGCGCTACCTGCGCACGCTCGAGCTGCCGGCCAACCGCGGCCGCATCCTCGACCGCAACGGGCTGATCCTGGCCTCCGACATTCCCGCGCCCAGCATCTGGGCCATTCCCGAGGACATCGAGCGCGACGACCCCGCCGTGCAGGCCCGGCTGCACGAGGCGGCACGGCTGCTCGGCATGCCGCAGAAGGACTTCGACAAGAAGCTCGAGGACGAGGACAAGAGCTTCGTCTGGATCCGGCGCCAGGTCGACGAGTCGGTCGCCAAGCAGGTGGCGGCGCTCGGCATCAAGGGCCTCTACCTGCGCCGCGACTACCGCCGCCAGTACCCCGAGGGCGAGGCCGCGGCCCACCTGGCCGGCTTCACCAACGTCGAGGACATCGGCCAGGAAGGCGTGGAGCTGGCCTTCGACAAGGACCTGGCCGGCAAGGCCGGCTCGCGCCACGTGCTCAAGGACCGGCTCGGCCACATCGTCGAGGACACCGAGGATCAGGTGCCGCCGACCGACGGGCGCGACATCCAGCTGAGCATCGACGACCGCGTGCAATCGGTGGCCTACGAGAAGATCCGCGACGCCGTGGTCGCGAACAAGGCCCGCGCCGGCAGCGTGGTGGTGGTCGACGCGCGCACCGGCGAGCTGCTGGCGATGGCCAACTACCCGAGCTACAACCCCAACGACCGGCGCAACCTCAGCGGCGAGCAATTGCGCAACCGCGCCATGACCGACGTCTTCGAGCCCGGCTCGACCATGAAGCCGATCACCATCGCGACCGCGCTGCAGCTCGGCCGCGTCACGCCCAAGACCATCATCGACACCAACCCGGGACGCATCACCGTCTCGGGCGCCACCATCCACGACGACGAGAACTTCGGCGTGCTCACGGTCGAGGGCGTGATCCAGAAGTCGAGCAACGTCGGCGCCACCAAGATCTCGCAGCGCATGTCGGCGCAGGAGATGTGGAACTCGCTGACCGCGGTCGGCCTGGGCCAGAAGCCGCAGACCGTGTTCCCGGGCGCGGTGACCGGGCGGCTGCGGCCGTGGAAGTCGTGGCGGCCGATCGAGCAGGCCACCATGTCCTATGGCTACGGCCTGTCGGCCTCGCTGTTCCAGATCGCCCATGCCTACACCGCCTTCGCGCACGACGGCGAGGTGATCCCTGTCAGCCTGCTGAAGAACGACGGCACGCCGCCCACGGGCGTGCAGGTGTTCTCGCCGCTGGTGGCCAGCGAGGTGCGCCAGATGATGCACCTGGCGGCCGCGCCCGGCGGCACCGCGCCGCTGGCCCAGACCATGGGCTATTCGGTCGGCGGCAAGACCGGCACCGCCCACAAGCAGGTCGGCAAGGGCTATGCCTCCGACAAGTACCGCGCCTGGTACACCGGCATGTCGCCGATCGACAAGCCGCGCATCATCGTCGCGGTGATGGTCGACGAGCCCGGCGCCGGCAAGTACTTCGGCGGGCTGGTGGCCGCGCCGGTGTTCAGCCAGGTGGTGCAGGAGACCCTGCGCATCATGAATGTGCTGCCCGACCTCGCGGTCGCGCCGATGGCGCACTGACGAAGGACGGCGCCGCCACGGTGCTCGTTTAGGATCGTCGGCAACTCTTGTTACCGGCGATCCCGACATGGTCGACTCCTCTCCCGTCGCGCTCGGCGACCTCGTTCCACTGCCCTACCAGCAGGCGCTGGCCGCCCACCTGCAGGCGAACGAGCCCGAGGCCTGGCGCTGGGCCGCCTCGGCCGAGGCGCGCGAGGAGCATGCGGCCGCCGTGCGTGCCGAGCTGCTGCGCCAGTCGTACCGGCTCGACGCCGACGCGCATCCCGAGCTGCACGCGCATGCCGCGCTGGTCGCTCAACGGCTCGGCGTCACGGTGCCCATCACCCTCTACCAAGGACAGGACGGCGCGATGAACGCCGCCATCCACACGCTGCCGGGCGAGGCCCACATCGTGCTCTCGGGCCCGCTGCTCGAGCGGCTGCAGGGGCCCGAGCTGCAGGCCGTGCTCGGCCACGAACTGGCCCACCACCTGCTGTGGACGCGCGACGAAGGCCGCCACCTGGCGGTCGACCGGCTGCTGCAGGCGACCGCGGCCGATCCGCGCGCCGACGCGAGCCACCTGCAGACCACGCGGCGCCACAGCCTCTACACCGAGGCCTTCGCGGATCGCGGCGCCTGCGTGGGCTGCGGCGCGCTCGAGCCCGCGGTGAGCGCGCTGATCAAGGTGCAGACCGGCCTCGCGCAGGTCCACGCCGCGAGCTACCTGCGCCAGGCCGACGAGATCAGCGCCGGGCCCGAGGCGGCCACGCGCGGCACCAGCCATCCCGAGGTCTTCGTGCGCGCCCGCGCGCTGCGGCTGTGGAGCGAGCGCGATCCGCAGGCCGATGCCTGGCTGGCCGGCGCGCTCGAAGGCCCGCTCGACCTCGCCACGCTCGACGTGCTGGGCCAGGAACGCGTGGGTGGCCTGACGCGCGCCGTGGTCGCGCGGCTGCTGCGCGAGCCCTTCATGCAGTCCGAGGCGCTGCTTGCGCATGCGCGGCGCTTCTTCCCGGGCTTCGTGCCCTCGCTGCCGCAGGCCGTGGCGCCGCCGCCGCCCGATCCGCTGCCCGCCGGGCTGCACGACTACATGGCCAGCGTGCTGGTCGATTTCGTCGCGGCCGATCCCGAGCTCGACGATGCCGCGCTGGCCGCGGCGCTCGCGCTGGCCGAGCCGCTGGGCTGCGCCGCGCCGTTCGAACAGCGGCTTGCGCAGGACCTCAAGCTGGCCAGGCGCACGCTCGCGCGCGTCAAGCGCGACGCCGCCACCGTGCTCGACAAGGCCCGGGCCCAGCATGCACGGAGCGCCACGGCATGACGGGCATCGCACCGCTGTTGCAGTTGCTCGACACCGCCGATGCCCACGGCGGCCTGCAGACCGACGACGTGCTCGCCCTCGCGCTGCCGCTGCTGCGCGAGGTCTCGGCGCTGCACGAGCAGGGCCGTGTCGCCGCGCTGGGCCATGCGATGGCCTACCGCGTGAACGAGGTGCCCGCGCTGGAGCTGGCCCAGCCCGCGGGCGCCGAGCCGAAGCGCAACCCGCAGGCGATCGCGCCGCTCGAGCGCCCGGTGGCCTCGGTGCTGCGCGTGGTGGGCGAGGAGCGCGTCACCGTCGAAGGCGGCATCGGCGTCGCGCGCGAGAACCTCGAGGTGCTGCCCGAGGCCACGCCCGACACCGTGCCGCAGCGCCCGGCCTACCTGCCCGGCTACGGCGCCTGGGAGCAGCGTTTCGCGCACCACGACGCGCTCAGCGACATGCTGTGCCTGGGCCAGGTGCTGGCCAGCCTGGCCTGCGGACTCGACTTCACGCAGGGCGACGAACTCGCGCGCTTCGCCGAGCACCGCGGCAACCTGTTCGAGATCAACCGCCGGCTGCACCCGGTGCTGGCCGCGGTGATCGTCGAGATGACGGCGCTCGACCGCCACGAGCGCGCGCGCGACCTGCCCTCGGTGATCCGCCGCCTCGAGACCTACCGCGACCAGCCGCTGGACCTGGGCCTGGAACGCCTCGCGAACCCGAAGGACGGCGCGGGCCAGCGCCGCCAGGCGATCCAGCTGCACCTGCGCGACCGGCTGTTCGACCTCTCGCGTCGCAACCGGCTGCTGTACTTCAAGCCCACGCAGGCGCACGTCAACCTCACGGTGGCCAGCGTGCCGCTGGTGGTCGACCTGCAGAGCATCCGCGTCGACCAGCTCTGCGTGTGGGACGGCCGCTTCGCCGCCGAGGTCGCGAGCGGCGACCCGGTGCCGCTCGCGCGCTGGCTGCGCTTCGAGGACCAGCCCTACCTGCCCGGTGCGCTCGACCGCATCCTGCAGGAAGCGCGGCGCGACCGCGCCGAGTACGGCCTGTCGCAACTGTCGCTGGTGATCGCCTTCCTGCGCTGGCACAACCTCAAGGAGGACGCCAACGAGCGCATCGTCTCGCCGCTCCTGATGCTGCCGGTGGAGCTCTCGCGCAAGAAGGGCGTGCGCGACCAGTACCTGCTCGAGGCCGCGGGCCCCGAGGCCCAGGTCAACCCGACGCTGCGGCATCACCTGCGCCAGCTCTACGGCATCGTGCTGCCCGAGAGCATCGACCTGCGCGAGACCTCGATCGAGCAGTTCCATGCCGAGCTGGCCGCGCAGATCGCGCGCACCGAGCCCGGCGTGCAGTTGCGGCTGCTGCGGCAGCCCGAGATCGCGCTGATCCACCAGCGTGCGCGCCAGCGGCTCGAGCAGTTCAAGCGGCGCGTGCGCGAACGCGCGCCCTCGGCCGTGCCCGTCGCGGCCACCGACTACAGCTATGCGCAGGACGATTTCCGCCCGCGCGGGCTGCAGCTGTTCCATGCCCGCGTGCAGCGCGTGCCGTTGCCGCTGGCCGGCGCGGTGGGGGCGCGCCCGACGCCACGCGCACCACAGATGGCGCCCGCCGAGGCCGAGCGCCAGACCTTCGCATTGCGCGAGAACGCCGGCAATCCCTACCAGTGGGACGTGGACCTCACGGCCGTGACGCTCGGCAACTTCAACCACCGCAAGATGTCGCTGGTGCGCGACTACAGCGGGCTGGTCGAATCGGACATGGCGAGCGAGGCCTTCGACCGCGTGTTCTCGCTGCAGCCGCGCCAGGTCGACACCGAGACGCCCGCCGTGCTGCCGCTGGCCGAGCAATGGCCGGTGGTGCAGGCCGACGCGACCCAGACCGCCGCCGTGGCGCTGGCGCGCACCGGGGCCAGCTACATCATCCAGGGGCCGCCGGGCACCGGCAAGTCGCAGACCATCACCAACCTGATCGCCGACTACGTGGGGCGCGGCCGCCGCGTGCTCTTCGTCTGCGAGAAGCGCGCCGCGATCGACGTGGTGTTCCACCGCCTGCGCCAGCAGGGGCTGGACGAGCTGTGCTGCATGATCCACGACTCGCAGGGCGACAAGAAGGCCTTCGTGCAGAACCTGCGCCAGACCTACGAGCAGTGGCTCGAGGCGCCCTCCACGCTCGAGGCCGAGGGCGGCGAACGCACGCGGCTGCTCGATGCGATGGACCTCGACCTGCGCGCGCTCGAGCGCTTCGATGCCGCGATGCGCGAGGTGCCCGCGCACCTGGCCGTCACGCTGCGCGAACTGGTGGCGCGACTGGTCGCGCTCAAGGCCGTCGATCCGAAGCTCACGCCGCTGCAGGCCGAGGCCCTGCCCGACTATGCGGCCTGGCGCCGCCATGCCGAGCTGGCCGCGCGGCTGCACCTCGCCGTCACCGAGAGCCTGGGCGCGCCCACGCTCGCGCAGCATCCGTTCGCACTGCTCGCGCCCGCGCTGCTGTACCAGCCCAAGCCGCTGGCCGCGCTGGTCGAAGGCTCGGAGCGCGCCGCGGCGCAAAGCGGGGCCTGCCGCGATGCGCTGGTCGAGGCCTGGCCGCCGCTGGCCGAAGCCGGCGTGACATGGCGCGACGCGCTCGCGCTGGTGGCCGATGCGCGCCGCGTCGCGACGCTGGCCGCGCGCGGGCAGCTCGCGCTGCTCGATGCATCCCATCCCGCGAGCCAGGCGCTGAATGCCGCGCTGGCCGAACGCCGCGGCCTGCAGCAGGCGCTCGACGAGAAGCTGCAGCGCACGGCCCATTGGCGCGACAGGCTATCGCCCGCCGACACCGAGGCCGGTCTCGCGCAGGCCCGCGTGCAGCAGCACTCGCTGCTGCGCTTCCTCCAGCCTTCGTGGTGGCGGCTCGCGGGCGAACTCAAGCGCCGCTACGACTTCGCCGCGCATGCGGTGCGGCCCAAGCCCGCGCAGCTGCTCGAGGAGCTGCTGGCCGAACACACGGCCCGCGCCGCGCTGCAGAAGCAGGCCGCGCAGCTCGAGGCCGACTACGGCTGCACCGACCCCGAGGCCTATGCGCAGCAGATGCAGGCACTGCGCGGCCTCGACGATGCCGGCAGCCTGCGCGTGGCCTTCCAGGCCCATCTGCGCAGCGCACCCGGCGCGAGCCGCGACGTCGAACGCCTGGTCGCCACCGGCTCACGCTGCGACGCGCTCGATGCGCTCTGGCGCGACCTGGTCCACGACCCGGCGAGCCTGCAGCTGGCCACGCTCGAAGACCTCGCGCGCGCGCTGCACGACCAGGCCGATGCCCTGCCCGCGGTGCTCGCGCCGCTGCAGGAACTCGCCGATGCCGACCCGGCCGTGGCCGCCGCGCTGCGCGGCCTGCCGCTCGCGCCCGAGGCGATCGAATTCGCGGTCGCGCGCGAGGGCCTGGAGCGCGTCTACCGCACCGAGCGCTGGCTGCCGCGCTTCGATGCAACCACGCTCGCGCGCCATGCGCAGCGCCTGGGCGATGCCGAGCGCCAGTTGCTCGGCCGCAATGCGCGCACCCTGGCCGCCGCGGTGCGCCAGCGCTTTCGCGACCATGTGCAGAAAAGCGCCCTGCCCGCGAGCCAGCTCGATGCCGAGGGCAAGGCGTTCAAGAAGAGCTACAACGCCGGGCGCCGCGAGCTCGAGCACGAGTTCGGCAAGACCATGCGCTACAAGGCGATCCGCGAACTCGCGAGCGGCGAGACCGGTCAGGTGGTGCGCGACATGAAGCCGATCTGGCTCATGAGCCCGCTGTCGGTGTCCGACACGCTGCCGCTCGCGGCCGACCTGTTCGACGTCGTGATCTTCGACGAGGCGAGCCAGATCCCGGTCGAGGAAGCGGTGCCCGCGCTCTACCGCGCGCCGCAGATCATCGTGGTGGGCGACGAGATGCAGCTGCCGCCTACGAGCTTCTTCTCGTCGGGCCGCGATGCCGAGGACCAGACCGTGTCGGTCGAGGACGAGGACAACGAGGGCGACCGCATCGCGGTGGTGCTCGACGCCGACAGCCTGTTGAACCAGGGCGCGCGCAACCTGCCGGCCACCCTGCTGGCCTGGCACTACCGCAGCCGCTACGAGTCGCTGATCGGCTTCTCGAACGCGGCCTTCTACGCCGGCAACCTCTACACCATCCCCGACCGCAGCCTGCCGAGCGAGGCGCGCGACGAGATCCTGGTGCAGTCGGGCGCCGCCTCGGCCGAGTCGGTGGCCGCGCAGGCCGATGCGCTGCTCTCGCGCGCCATCAGCTTCCACCGCGTGACCGACGCGGTCTACGACAGCCGCCGCAACAGCGGCGAGGCGCGCCACATCGCGCAGCTGGTGCGCGAGCTGCTGCGCCGCGGCACCGGGCGCAGCCTCGGCATCGTGGCCTTCTCGGAAGCGCAGCAGGGCGAGATCGAGGCCGAGCTCGACAGCCTCGCCGCGACCGACGCCGAGTTCGCGGCACGGCTCGAGGCCGAGTACGTGCGCGAGGAGGACGACCAGTTCTGCGGCCTGTTCATCAAGAACCTCGAGAACGTGCAGGGCGACGAGCGCGACATCATCCTGCTGAGCATCTGCTACGGCCCGAATGCCGAGGGCCGCATGCTGATGAACTTCGGGCCGATCAACCAGCGCGGCGGCGAGAAGCGGCTCAACGTGATCTTCAGCCGCGCACGCCACCACATGGCGGTGGTCTCGACGATCCGCCACGAGGCGATCACCAACGACCACAACGAGGGCGCAGCGGCGCTGAAGAATTTCCTGCGCTATGCCGAGTGCCTGTCGCGCGGCGACGATGCGACCGCCACGCGCGTGCTCGAGGGCATGAACCCGCTGACGCGCGGCGCGGCGCGGGCGGGCCACGTGCCGGCCGACGCGGTGAGCGTGCAGCTCGCGGCCGCGCTGCGCGCGCGCGGCCATGCGGTGGACGAGCAGGTGGGCCAGTCGCGCTTTCGCTGCGACCTGGCGATCCGTGCCGCCGGCACGGGTTCAGATGCGGGGGACAGCCACTACGCGCTCGGCATCCTCGTGGACACGGCGGCCCACTACGAGAACCGCAACGTGCTCGAGCGCTATGTCTCGCGCCCGCGGATTCTCGATGCCTTCGGCTGGGAGGTGCGGCAGGTGCTCGCGAAGGACTGGCTGCACGCACCGGAGGCAGTGCTCGACGGGATCGAGCACGCGCTGGCCGGGAAAGGTGCGCTCAGCGCACCACGACCAGCTGCTTGACGTCGAGCTCGACCTTGTTGCCCACGAGGTCCTTGTCGAACTCGCCGGTGATCTCGACGCGCACCTTGTCGTCGATCTTCACGCCGGGCGGAAAGTGCTTGGCGTCGATCTCGACCTTCATGCGGCCGGTGTCGTCGGCGAAGGTGTAGCGCTCGCCGCCGTCGTGCGAGACGATGAAGCCGCGCAAGGTGGCGTGCTGGTCGTCCTTGCCGGTGTCGAGCAATTGCTTGACGGTCATGGCGGGCACCGAGCTCGGGCCGCTGTACTGGGCCAGGCTGCTCAGGGGCAGCGACAGCGCCAGCGCGGCGGCGGCCAGGAAGGCCTGCTTGATGGATGCGTTGCGGGTGCCGGTTGCGGTCTTGTGTGGCATGGCGAATGTTCCTCCTCGAACTGCCGGTTGAAAACGCGCAGGCGCGAAGCCTGCCCCCGGTAAGAAGGCCCAGGCCGCGCGGAGTTCCCCATATCGCTTTTTGCCGCCCCTGCGCGGCGCGCGGTTATTCGTAGATGACCGCGGCCTTGCCCGCCTCGGCCTGCGCGGTCCAGCTCGCGAGCGCCGCATCGGTCGGGAAGAACTTCGCGCGCTCGCCGAGCTGCAGCTCGACCTGCGCGCCGCCGCGCGCCATCGACAGGCGCACCGGCAGGCCCTGCACCAGCTCGCCATGCTCGCTCTGCTCGGTGCGCGCCGGGAAGTCCTTGAGCAGGCGCGCGATGTCGGGCGCCTTGCCGTTGACCGCCACGCGCAGGAACTTGCCGAAGCGGCAGCGCGCGCCGGCCAGGTCCCAGACCTGCTGCACCTGGAAGCGCGCCTCGAAGCCGCCGCGCGCGGGCTGCAGCCGGCCCGAGACGATCACCAGCTCGTCGTCCTTGAGCGTGTTGCGGTTGGCGTTCATCAGCGCCTCGTCGGCGGTGGCGTCGATCGAGTCGGACTTGTCGTCGAGCTTGAAGATCGCGAGCCGCCCGCGCTGGCCATTGATGACGCGGAAGTCGCTCACGATGCCCGCGATCACCTGCTGGTCGCGGCTGTCGAGCAGGTCGGTGATCTCGCGCTTGCAGAAGCGCCGCACCTCGTGCGAGACCTCGTCGAACAGGTGGCCCGACAGATAGAAGCCGACCGCCGTCTTCTCGAAGGTGAGCCGCTCCTTCACGCCCCAGGGCGTGGCGTCGACCAGATCGGGTTCGGCCGTGGCCGAGCCGTGCTCGCTGTCGCCGAAGATGTCGACCTGCGAAGCATTGGCGGCGGTCGCGTTGGCGAACTCGAAGGCCCGGTCGACCGAGGCGATCAGCGAGGCGCGGTTCTGCTGGATGGCATCGAAGGCACCGGCCTTGATCAGCGCCTCGACCGTGCGCTTGTTGATGCGCTGGCGATCGATGCGCACGCAGAAGTCGTACAGGCTCTTGAACGGACCGCCCTCCTCGCGCGCGCGCACCACGGCCTCGACCGCGAGCTGGCCCGTGCCCTTGACGGCGCCCAGGCCGTAGCGGATGACCTTGTCGGTGACCGGCTCGAAGCGGTAGTTGCCGCGGTTCACGTCCGGCGGCTCGAAGGTCAGGCCGAAGTTCTTCTGCGCGTCCTCGAACAGCACCTTGAGCTTGTCGGTGTCGTCCATTTCCACCGTCATGTTGGCGCAGAAGAATTCGGCCGTGTAGTGGACCTTGAGCCAGCCCGTGTGATAGGCCAGCAGCGAGTAGGCGGCGGCGTGCGACTTGTTGAAGCCGTAGCCCGCGAACTTCTCCATCAGGTCGAAGATCTCGTCGGCCTTGTCCTGCGCGATGCCGTGCGTGCTCAGGGCGCCCGCGCGGAATTTCTCGCGGTGCTCGGCCATCTCCTCGAGCTTCTTCTTGCCCATCGCGCGGCGCAGCAGGTCGGCGCCGCCGAGCGAATAGCCGCCCAGGATCTGCGCGGTCTGCATCACCTGCTCCTGGTAGACCATGATCCCGTAGGTCTCCGAGAGCATCTGGGCCACCGCCGGATGCGGATACTCCACGTCCTCGCGGCCGTGCTTGCGCGCCACGAAGCTGGGGATCAGGTCCATCGGGCCCGGGCGGTACAGCGCGTTGAGCGCGATCAGGTCCTCGAGCCGGGTCGGCCGCGCGTCCTTCAGCATGCCCTGCATGCCGCGCGATTCGAACTGGAACACGGCCTCGGTCTTGCCCTCGGAGAACAACCGGTAGGTCGGCGCGTCGTTGAGCGGAATGTTCTCGTAGGCGAAGTTCTCGCGGCCCTTGTGCCGCTTCATGATGAATTCGCGCGCGATCTCGAGGATCGTCAGCGTGGCCAGGCCCAGAAAGTCGAACTTCACGAGGCCGATTGCCTCCACGTCGTCCTTGTCGTACTGGCTCACGGCCGAGTCGCTGCCGGGCTGCTGGTAGAGCGGGCAGAAGTCGGTGAGCTTGCCCGGAGCGATCAGCACGCCGCCGGCGTGCATGCCGATGTTGCGGGTCATGCCTTCGAGCTTCTGCGCCAGCTCGACCACGGTCTTGACCTCTTCCTCCTTCTCGAGACGTTCGGCGAGCTGCGGCTCCATCTCGAGCGCGTAGTTGTTCTTGTCGCCCTCGATCTTCTGCGCCGGCGGGTACTGCAGCGTGACCGACATGCCGGGCTTGTTCGGGATCAGCTTGCTGATGCCGTCGCAGAACATGTAGCTCATGTCGAGCACCCGGCCCACGTCGCGGATGGCCGCGCGCGCGGCCATGGTGCCGAAGGTCGCGATCTGGCTCACGGCATTGCGGCCGTACTTGTCCTTCACGTAGTCGATCACGCGGTCGCGGTTGCCCTGGCAGAAGTCGATGTCGAAGTCGGGCATCGAGACGCGCTCGGGATTCAGGAAGCGTTCGAACAGCAGGTTGTATTCGAGCGGATCGAGGTCGGTGATCTTCAGCGCATAGGCCACCAGCGAGCCCGCGCCCGAGCCCCGGCCCGGGCCGACCGGGCAGCCGTTCTGCTTGGCCCAGTTGATGAAGTCGCCCACGATCAGGAAGTAGCCCGGGAACCCCATCTTCAGGATGGTGTTGATCTCGAACTCGAGCCGCTCGACGTAGCGCGGCCGCTGCGCGTCGCGCTTGGCCACGTCGGGGAACAGGTGTTCGAGGCGCTTCTCGAGCCCCTCGAACGATTCCTGGCGGAAGAACTCGTCGATCGGCATGCGCACGCCTTCGCTCACGAAGGGCGTGGGGAAGTCGGGCAGCTGCGGCTTGCCGAGCACCAGCGTCAGGCTGCAGCGCTTGGCGATCTCGACCGTGTTGGCCAGCGCGCTCGGGATGTCGGCGAACAGCGCCTGCATCTCGGCGCTCGACTTGAAGTACTGCTCGGGCGTGAAGCGGCGCACGCGCCGCGGGTTGCCGAGGATCTCGCCCTCGGAGATGCACACGCGCGCCTCGTGCGCCTCGTAGTCCTCGCGCGCGGCGAACTGCACCGGGTGCGTGGCCACCACCGGCAGCCCCAGCCGCGCGGCCAGCTGCACCGCGGCCAGCACGTGCGGCTCGTCCTCGGGACGGCCGGCGCGCTGCAGCTCGATGTAGAAGCGGTGCGGGAAGATGCCCGCCAGGCGCAGCGCGAGCTCGGCCGCGCGTTCGCCCTGCCCCGCGGCCAGCGGCGCGCCGAGCGGACCGGCCTGCGCGCCCGACAGCGCGATCAGCCCGCCCTGCAGTTCCTCCACCCATTCGAGCTTGCAGGCCGCCTGGGCCTGGCCGCGGCCGACGTTCTGCGTCCAGGCGCGCGCCAGCAGTTCCGAGAGATTGAGGTAGCCCTGCTTGTTCTGTACCAGCAGCACGATGCGCGTGAGCGTCGCGGCATCCTTGCCCATGCCCTCGAGGAAGATCTCGGCGCCGATCACGGGCTTGACGCCCTTGCCGCGCGCTTCCTTGTAGAACTTGATCCCGCCGAACAGGTTGTTGAGATCGGTGATGGCCATCGCGGGCTGCTTGTCGGCAGCGGCGGCCTTGACGACTTCGTCGATGCGATTGGTGCCGTCGACGACGGAGAACTCGGTGTGCAGGCGCAGGTGAACGAACATCCGTCCATTGTAGGAAGGCGGGCCTCCACGATGTGAGTTGGCGCGGCCCCTATTGACACCCGGGCCGCCCCTCGTTCGAGAGTGCCCGAGTCAGGAACGGGTCAACCAGCGGCGCCTAGAATTCCCGCCGTGCAAGAGACCCAAGAGATATTGAACATCGCGGCCTACAAGTTCGTGGCCATCGAGGACGGCCCCGCGCTGCGCGAACGCCTGCTGGAACGCAGCCGCGCGCTGGGCCTGATGGGCACGATCCTGATCGCGCCCGAGGGTATCAACATGTTTCTGGCCGGCGAGCCCGGCGCGATGGCGGACTTCCTGGGCGGCGTGCGCGCCGACGTGCGCTTCGCCGACCTCGAGACCAAGGACAGCTGGTCGGCCGCCCAGCCGTTCCGGCGCATGCTCGTGAAGCTCAAGCGCGAGATCATCCGCATGGACCACCCCGCGATCCAGCCCGCGGCCGGCCGCGCGCCGGGCGTGGATGCGCCCACGCTCAAGCGCTGGCTCGACCAGGGCCACGACGACGCGGGCCGCGAGATCGCGCTGCTCGACACGCGCAACGCCTTCGAGGTCGACCACGGCAGCTTCGAGGGCGCGATCGACTGGCGCATCGAGAAGTTCACCGAGTTCCCGCCCGCGCTGCGCGAGCACCGCGCCGAGTTCGCGGGCAAGACGGTGGTGAGCTTCTGCACCGGCGGCATCCGCTGCGAGAAGGCCGCGATCCTGATGCGCGAGGAAGGCGTCGACAACGTGCTGCAGCTCGAGGGCGGCATCCTCAAGTACTTCGAGCTGGTGGGCGGCGCCCACTACCAGGGCGACTGCTTCGTGTTCGATGGCCGCGAGGCGCTCGCGCCCGACCTCAGCGCCCGCGCGGCCAAGGCCAGCGCGCGCGCCGCCGAAGACCCCGATCTCCACAAGAAACGATAGGCCGACCTCCCCGCGATGCGCATCCTGCTGGTGGAAGACGAACTGGACATGGCCTCCTGGCTGGTGCGCGCGCTCACGCAGGGCGGCTTCGTCACCGACCATGCGCCCGATGCGCGCACAGCCGAGGCCTTCATGGCCGGCACCGAGTACGACGCGGTGGTGCTCGACCTGCGGCTGCCCGACAAGCACGGCCTCGCGGTGCTGGCCGACATGCGCAATGCCGACGACCGCACGCCGGTGCTGATCCTCACCGCGCAGGGCGCGCTGCAGGACCGGGTGCGCGGCCTCCATCTCGGCGCCGACGATTTCCTCACCAAGCCCTTCGAGCTGGTCGAGCTCGAGGCGCGACTGACCGCGCTGGTGCGGCGCAGCCGCGGCCGCCAGCATCCGCGGCTGCAGTGCGCCTCGCTGGCCTACGACGGCGAGAGCCATGCCTTCACGCTGCGCGGCACGCTGCTGGCGCTCACGCCGCGCGAGCACGCGGCCCTGAGCGCGCTGCTCATGCGCAGCGGCTCGCCGGTCGGCAAGTCGCAGCTGTTCGGCAAGGTGTTCACCAACGACAGCACCGCCGGGCCCGATGCGATCGAGGTGGTGCTGCATCGGCTGCGGCGCAAGCTCGCCGACAGCGATGTGCGCATCGTCACCGTGCGCGGGCTGGGCTACATGCTCGAAGGCATCGCCGATGGACCCGCACGCGCCGGCACCGTCTCCATCCCCCACTGACAGCTGGCGCTTCGGCATCCGCGCGCGCCTGCTGGCGCTGCTGCTGCCGGGCATGGTCGCGCTGCTCGCGCTCGACAGCTGGAGCGACTACCAGGCGCTGACCGAGAGCCTGGTCGACGCCTACGACCAGAGCCTGCTCGAGCCCGTGCAGGCGCTGGCCAACGGCATCGTGGTGGCGAGCGACGGCAGCGTGCGCGTGCAGGAGGCCTTCTCGGTGCAGGCGATGTTCGAGTCGACCCACCTGCGCTACAAGTACCTGCACGTGGGCGCGGCGCCGGTGGTCCGGGGCGAGACCGGCACCGAGCAGACGCTGATGGGCGTGCCCGACCTGCCCGCGCCGCCGCCGAGGAGCGGCGGCCCCGAGGGCGCGCCGGTGTTCTACGACGCCACCTACCAGCAGCATCCGGTGCGCGTGGCCGCGCTGCGCCAGACGGTCTACAACAGCCACGCGGGCAGCGCCTACACCGTGCTGATCCAGGCCGCCGAAGGCACCGGCCCGCGCCGGCGCGCGCAGGACGAATCGCTGCGCCAGGAGCTGCTGCGCGCCGCGCGCATGGTGGTGGTGATGGCGCTTCTGGTGTGGCTGGGCGTGGCCTGGACCCTGCGCCCGCTCGAGCGGCTGCGCCGGTCGCTGCGCGAACGCGCGCGCGACGACATCCAGCCGCTCGATCCCGCCGGCGTGCCGCAGGAGGTGGTGCCGCTGGTCGACGCGGTCAACCACCACATCGGGCGCCATCGCCGCATGGTGGCCGAGCATTCGCAGTTCCTCGCCGATGCCTCGCACCAGTTGCGCACGCCGCTGGGCATCCTGTCGATCCAGGCCGGCTACGCGGTGCGCGAGACCGACCCCGAGCGCATGCGCGAATCGCTGCATGCGATCGTCGCGCAGCTCGCGCGCACGCGGCGCCTGAGCGAGCAGTTGCTGGCGCTCGCGCATGCCACGCACGAAGGCGAGACCGAGGCCGCCGCGCCCGCGATCGTCGACCTCAACGCGATCGCGCGCGCGGTGGTGCTGCAGTACCTGCCGCTCGCGCGCGAGCACGACCAGGACCTGGGCTGGGTCGACGCGCGCGGCGACACCGCGACCGAGGGCCTCGCCGCGCCCGACGAGGAGGAGGACGCGGCCTCGCCCGTGATCCCGGTGCGCGCGAACCCCGCCGAGCTGCACGAGCTGCTCGCGAACCTGGTGCACAACGCGATCAAGTACACGCCGCGCGGCGGCAACATCACGGTGACGGTGCGGCGCGATGCCTCGCAGGCGCTGGCCGAGGTCTGCGACAGCGGCCCGGGCATCGCGCCCGAACGGCGCGCCAGCGTGTTCGAGCGCTTCCAGCGCGACCCGGCCTCGCAGGGCCCGGGCGCACCCGCGATGCAGGGTGCCGGCCTCGGCCTCACCATCGCGCGCGGCTATGCGCGGCGCAACGGCGGCGAGATCCTGCTGGACAGCGCCGACATGCCCGAGAGCGCCAACGGCGGCGGGCTGCGCGCGATCCTCCGATTGCCGCTCGCTCGTACGTGATAACACGTATTTTGGGCCCCGAAGGCCCTTGCAAGCGTGTTGCGAAAGGGGATTGAAAGCCCCGCTTCCTAGACTGCATCGCTTCAGCCCGAAGGAGACATATGCAGCACAGCACGGGTGGTGGCGCGGCCTCGCAGGCATCGCGCGCCCCATCGACATTCAAGAAAGACTATTACGGCGGGGCCCTGATGGTGATCGTCGGACTGGCCGCCGCCTACGCCGGCTACGGCTACCGCGTCGGCGAACTCGCGCACATGGGGCCGGGCTTCTTCCCGGTCGCGCTCGGGCTGCTGCTGGCCTTCATCGGCCTCTTGATGGTGATCTCGGCGCGCGGCCAGCAGCCGGCGCCCGAGGCCGCGGGCTCGCACGGCCATCCCGCCGGCCTGCCCGACCTGCGCGGCTGCGTCTGCATCGTGCTGGGCATCCTCTCGTTCCTGCTGCTCGGCGAGTACGGCGGGCTCTTGCCCGCGACCTTCGCGATCGTGTTCATCTCGGCGCTCGGCGACCGCGACAACACGCTGCGCGAGGCCTTCCTGCTCGCGCTCGCGATGATGGTCATCGCGGTGGTGGTGTTCTGGTGGGCGCTGAGCCTGCAACTGCCGCTGTTCCAGTGGGGAGGCTGAGACCATGATCGGACAATCGCTCCGCGACCTCTGGTTCGGCTTCGGCGTCGCGTTCCAGGGCTCCAACCTGCTGTGGTCCTTCTTCGGCGTGCTGGTGGGCAACCTCATCGGCGTGCTGCCCGGCATGGGCGCGCTGCAGGCCATCTCGATCCTGCTGCCGCTCACCTACGTGATGCACCCGGTGCCCGCCATCCTGATGCTGGCCGGCATCTTCTACGGTTCGCAGTACGGCGGCGCGATCGGCGCCATCCTGATGAACATGCCCTCGCACCCGCCGCACGCGGTGACCTGCCTCGACGGCTATCCGCTGACGAAGAAGGGCAAGGGCGGCGTGGCGCTCGGCGTGACGATGATCTCCTCGTTCTTCGCCGCCTCGGTGGGCATCGTGGTGATGATCTTCGCCTCGCCGCTGCTGGTGCAGATCGCGTTCAAGTTCGGCCCGACCGAGATCTTCTCGATCATGATGCTGGGCCTGCTCGCGGGCTCGACCATGTCGCGCGGCTCGGCGCTCAAGGGCGTGGCGATGACGGTCTTCGGCCTGCTGTGCGGCGTGGTCGGCACCGACGTCAACAGCGGCAGCTTCCGCTTCGCCTTCGACCTGCCCGAGCTCAGCGACGGCCTCGAGCTGGTCGCGATCTCGATGGGCCTGTTCGGCGTGGCCGACTTCCTGCTCAACGTGAACCGCATGAAGAGCATCGGCGACACCGGCACGCTCAAGCTCAGCGACATGCGCCCGAGCAAGGAAGAGCTCAAGCGCGCCTTCCCCGCCATGATCCGCGGCACCGTCGTCGGCACGATCTTCGGCGCGATGCCGGGCACCGGACCGACCATCACCACCTTCATCGCCTATGCGCTCGAGCGCAAGGTGTCGAAGACGCCCGCGGCCTTCGGCACCGGCATGATCGAAGGCGTGGCCGGGCCCGAGGCCTCGGCGCATTCGAAGACGCAGGTCGACTTCATCCCGACCATGAGCCTGGGCATCCCGGGCGACGCGGTGATGGCGCTGATCCTCGGCGCGCTGCTGATCCAGGGCATCCAGCCCGGCCCGCAGCTGATCACCGAGCACCCGGACATCTTCTGGGGCCTGATCGCCAGCTTCTGGATCGGCAACGTGATCCTGGTGGTGCTCAACGTGCCGCTGATCGGGGTCTGGGTGAAGCTCCTGAAGGTGCCCTACAAGTACCTGTTCCCGGCGGCGATGTTCTTCATCGCGGTGGGCGTGTTCAGCACGCAGAACAGCCTGTTCCAGATCTGGGAGGTGCTGGTGTTCGGCATCATCGGCGCGCTGCTGATGTCGCTCGAGTTCTCGGTCGCGCCGATCCTGCTGGGCTTCGTGCTCGGGCCGATGGTGGAGGAGAACTTCCGCCGCGCGCTGCTGCTCTCGCGCGGCGACATGTCGGTGTTCGTCACGCGCCCGATCAGCGGCACCTTCATCGGGCTGTGCGTGCTGCTGCTGATCGGCGTGGGCTACTCGGCCTGGCGCGGTTCGCGCCGCAAGTCGCAGCTGCTGCCCGACGCGCCCGACGGTGCGCCACCGGCCGAAGCGGTGACGCTGGGCAAGTAGTTTTAGAGGCCTTCGGCGAAGGCCAGCACGCGGCGCCCGTCGGCCTCGGTGTAGACCGCGGCCGGCGTGAGCCCCACGTAGCGGCCGCCCTCGTGCGGCCGCGCTTCCACCAGCTGGAAGCCCACCACCTCGCCCGACTTCACGTAGCGGGTCTCGATGTAGATGCCGGTCTGGCCGGCCTTGTTGACCGGCAGCTGCGCGACCGCCGCATAGTCCTCGGCCTTGAGCAGTGCCGTGAGGCGGTCCTTGAGGTGGAAGTCGTACCAGGCCTGCTTGTAGACCTGCGACTCGCCGGTCTTCACGTGCTTGAGCATCACCAGCAGCTTGCGCTGGAACAGCTTGAGCTCCTTCATCAGGAACTCGAACAGGTCGCCGTATTCGCCCGGTGCCGTTTCCGGTGTCTTCTGAATCGCCATCTCGCCTCGCTCGCTTTCTTCAACGTCGTTGTGGTTGTGGGTCGCGGGGCCGGTGTTCCCTCCCTCGCGGCGGGCGCACTTTACTATCGGGCGATGACGTTTCGCGCCAACTGGCGCGCGACGATGCAACAGAGTTTCACAAGTGAACCCTATCGTTTTCAGAACCGCGACGCGCACCGACCTGGCCGCCATCGTCGCCCTGCTCGCCGACGATCCGCTGGGCCGCGAACGCGAGGCCGCGGGTGCTTCACCCGCTGTTGTCGATGCGCGCTACGTCGCCGCCTTCGAGGCCATCGCGGCCGATGCGAACCAGCAACTGGTGGTGGTGACCGAGGGCGACACGGTGGTCGGCACGCTGCAACTCTCGTTCATCCCGGGCATCGCGCGCCAGGGCGCATGGCGCGGCCAGATCGAGGCCGTGCGCATCGCGGCGCAGCGGCGCGATGCGGGGCTGGGCCAGCGGATGTTCGAGTGGGCGATCGCGCGCTGCCGCGAGCGGGGCTGCACCCTGGTGCAGCTCACGACCGACAAGCGCCGGCCCGATGCCCATCGCTTCTACGAGCGGCTGGGCTTCGTGGCGAGCCACGAGGGCTACAAGCTCGCGCTGTAGAACTCAGGTGGGCGTGCTGCCCGTGTCGGGCTCGCGCACGCCGAAGGGCTTGCCCGGCAGCGGGATGAACTCGGTCTCGCCGGGCACGTGGCCCATGCGCTGCGCGGCCCAGTCCTCGCCGGCCTGCAGGATGCGTTCGCGCCGGCTCGAGACGAAGTTCCAGGTGATGTAGCGCGGCCCGTCGAGCGGCTCGCCGCCGATCACCACCAGCCGCACCGGCGCGGTCACGGGCGCCGTGAGGTTGGCGCCCTGCCCGTCGGCCAGCACGGCCATGGTGTGCATCGGCACGGCCACGCCGTCGAGGCCGATGTCGCCGTCGATCGGATAGACCGCGAGCTCGGGCGCCAGCGCTGGCAGCGCGAAGCTCGCGCCGGCCGGCAGCGCGATGTCGAGGTAGACGGTCCGCGAGAAGGTCGTGACGGGCGAGCGCGCGCCGAAGGCCTCGCCCACCAGCACGCGCACGCCCACGCCCTGCTCGAACAGCGCGGGGATCGCATCGGCCGCGGTGTGCTCGAAGGCGGGCTCCACCTCCTCATGGGCCTGCGGCAGCGCGGCCCACAGCTGCAGGCCGTGATTGACGAAGGTCTCGGCCAGCAGGCGTTCGGGCTTGCGTTCGGAGTGCACGATGCCGCGGCCCGCGGTCATCCAGTTGATGGCGCCCGGCAGGATCTCCTGCACGCTGCCGATGCTGTCGCGATGCATCATCGCGCCCTCGAACAGGTAGGTGACGGTGGCCAGGCCGATGTGCGGATGCGGGCGCACGTCGTGCGCATGGCCCGGCTGCTCGGTGGCCGGGCCGAAATGGTCGAAGAACACGAAGGGGCCGACCGAGCGGCGCACGGCCGCGGGCAGCAGGCGCCGCACGTTGAAGCCGCCCCCCAGGTCCTTGTCGTGCGGTTGCAGCAAACGGGTGGCGGGGGTGGCGTCGGTCATCGTGTTCTCTCCGTGGGTGCCCCGGGCCGGGGGCGGCCCGCTCAGGCGATGGTCAGCCGCGCGATCTTGCCACCGCGGCCACGCGCTCGCCGAAAGACCGCGCGGTGTCGAGGTCACCGCGGGGAATCTCGGCCGGGCTCGCGTCCGAGGGCGACTGCGTCAGCAGGCCGCCGTAGCCGCCGATGTAGTTGGTCGAATCGCGCGTGGCGGCCTTGTTGTTGGTCGGCAGGATGCCCATGCTGACCCAGATGCCGCTGTGCTGCATCGCGAGCGTCCACAGGTAGGTCATGGTCGTGACCTTGTCGCCGTTGATGGTGGCGCTGTTGGTGAAGCCCGCGAAGAGCTTGTCCTTCCAGCCCTGCGTGTACCAGACCTTCGACGATGCATCGGCGAATTTCTTGAACTGCCAGCTCACGCCGCCCATGTAGGTGGGCGAGCCCAGGATGATGGCGTCGGCCGCGGCCAGGGTCTCCCAGCCGCCCTCGGGCAGGTTGCCGTCCGCGTCGATGGCGAGCAGCTGCGCGCCCGCGCCGTCGGCCACGGCTTGCGCCACGCGCTGGGTATGGCCGTAGCCGGAATGGAAGACGACGACGATGTTGCTCATGTTCGGTGGCTCCTTGCGATGGGAATGGATGCGGGGATCAGCGCTTGTCGATGCTGAAGCGGCCGGGACCGAAGGCGGCGAAGGCGAGCAGGCCGCCGGCGATCGCGATGTTCTTGTTGAAGTTGATCTGCTGCGCCATCTTCATCGCGTCGGGCACGGCCCAGTACTTGTGGAAGAACAGCGCGGTCGCGACCGTGAAGATGGCCATGGCGATCGCGGTCCAGCGGGTCTTGAAGCCCAGCAGCAGCGCGATGCCCAGGCCGAGCTCGACCACGATCGCGATCGCCGCCGCCACCTCGGGCAAGGGCAGGCCGGCCGAGGTGATGTAGCCCACGGTGCCGCCGAAGCCCATGAGCTTGCCGATGCCGGCCGGGATGAACAGGTAGGCGATCAGGATGCGGCCGATCAGCGCGAGCGTGTCCTGCGCGCCGTTGGGGGTGGTGGTGGTTGCCATGGTTCGAACTCCTCGGTTGTGTTGAATGGAATGAAGGGAACGGGTCGCGAAAAAAGGCCGGGCCCTCGCCCGGCCCGGGAACACATCAGGCGGCGAGGTCGAACACCAGCACCTCGGCATCCTTGCCGCCGGCCAGCGTCAGCAGCGATTCGCCCTCGAGCAGCGCGGCGTCGCCGCCCGCGAGCTTCTGGCCATTGACCTCGAGCTCGCCGCGCACCAGGTGCACGTAGCCCTTGCGCTTCGGATCGAGCGCGAGGCTCGCGCTCTCGTCGCCGTCGAGCAGACCCGCGAACAGGCGCGCGTCGGCATGCATCGTGACCGAGCCGTCGGCGCCGTCGGGCGAGGCCACCAGGCGCAGCTTGCCGCGCTTCTCGGCCGCATCGAACTTCTTCTGCTCGTAGCCGGGCTCGATGCCGCGCACGTTGGGCTGGATCCAGATCTGCAGGAAGTGCGTGGTCTCGTCGGCCTTGTGGTTGAACTCGCTGTGCATCACGCCGCGGCCGGCGCTCATGCGCTGCACGTCGCCGGGCGGGATCGATTCCACGTTGCCCATGCTGTCCTTGTGCGCCAGCTCGCCCGAGAGCACGTAGCTGATGATCTCCATGTCCTTGTGGCCATGGGTGCCGAAGCCGGCACCGGCGGCCACGCGGTCCTCGTTGATCACGCGCAGGTTGCCGAAGCCCATGTGGGCCGGGTCGTAGTAGTTGGCGAAGGAAAAGCTGTGGAACGAGCGCAGCCAGCCGTGGTCGGCATAACCGCGTTCCTGGGATTTACGGACTTGCAACATCGTCGGACTCCTTGGGCCGGTCCCGTGGGGATCATCGGCCTTCTTCGTATGCCGCGCCGGATGCGCAGCGGATGGGAAGAACTTTAGGCCCGCGCCCCCGAGGGAAAAGCGCCGCGCTTTGATGGCATCATTCAAATTTTTTGATCAATGGAGCCGCGACCATGCCCAGCCCCCGCGACGTGCTGACCCCCGATGCGCTCGCCATGCTGCAGACCGTGGCCCACACCGGCAGCTTCGCCGCCGCGGCGCGCGCGCTCGACCTCGTGCCCAGCGCGCTGAGCTACCGCGTGCGCCAGATCGAGGATGCGCTCGACGTGCTCTTGTTCGACCGCAGCGCGCGGCAGGCGAAATTGACCGAGGCCGGCGCCGAGCTGCTGCGCGAGGCGGCGCGACTGCTCGGCGAGATCGACGCCGTGGCCAACCGCGTGAAGCGCGTGGCCACCGGCTGGGAGCCGATGCTCACGATCGCGGTCGACAGCGTGATCGCGCGCGATCCGCTGCTCGACCTCGCCACCGCCTTCTTCGCGCTCGAGCCGCCGACCCGCCTGAAGCTGCGCGACGAGACCCTGCTGGGCACCATCGAGGCGCTGACCAGCGGCGAGGCCGACCTCGCGATCGGCGCGGTGCTCGATGCCGCCAGCCTGGCGTTCACCGCCACCGGCCTGCGCAGCCTGCCGCTGGGCGAGCTGCGCTTCATCTACGCGGTGGCGCCGCACCATCCGCTGGCGCGGCTCGAGGAACCGCTGAGCGACGCCGTGCTGCGCCAGTACCGCGCGGTGGCCGCGGCCGACTCGGCGCGCAGCAGTCCCGGCATGACGGTCAACCTGGTCGGCGGACAGGACGTGCTGACCGTGCCGACCATGCAGGCCAAGCTCGCGGCGCAGCTGCACGGCCTGGGCGGCGGCTTCCTGCCCGAGCCGATGGCACGGCCCTACATCGAGGCCGGCCACCTGGTCGAGCGCCGCACCGAGCGCCAGCCGCCGCTGGGCAGCATGCACTGCGCCTGGCGCGTGCGCGCGGCCGGCAAGCCCGGGCGCGCGCTCGAGTGGTGGCTCGCCCAGTTCGAGCACGAGGGCACGCGGCGCGCGCTGCTCGAACGGCACCGCGGCCGTTGATGCCCGCGGGACGCGCATCGTCGTTTGCCCCAGGGTGGCTGCGGCACGCGCGCAGACCGGGTTAGAGTCGGCGCAGCATCCACCGTCTTCACCTCGTCACAAGAAAAGGGTCCAGCATGACCACTCGTCCTCGCGCCAAGGCAGACCGCCACCGAACCCCGGCCCCCTCCCCCGACACCGCACCCGCCGCCGCGCCGCGCCACTACGCCGTCGTCGGCGCCGGCATGGCCGGCGTGGCCTGCGCGCGCACGCTGGTGCAGGCCGGCCACCGCGTCACGCTGTTCGAGCGCGGCGACGGGACGGGCGGCCGCATGGCCAGCGTCGACACCGCCTTCGGCCGCTTCGACAGCGGCGCGCAGTACTTCACCGTGCGCGACGCGCGCTTCGCGCAGGCGCTCGAGACCGTGCCGGGCCTGTGCCGGCGCTGGAGCGCCAACCTCGTGCGCGTGCTCGATGCCCACGGCCGCGTGGCCGAGGCCGCGCTGCCCTCGCTCGAATCGCACTGGGTGGCCCAGCCCGGCATGGACTCGCTGGTGGCGCAATGGGCGCGGCCGCTGGGCGACAGCCTGGTCACCGGCACGCAGGTCACGCGCATCGAGCCCGACGCGCTCGATGCCGCGCGCTGGCAGCTGCGCACCGCCGGTGCCGGCGACTCGCAGCGCGTGTACTCGGGCTTCGACGCGGTGCTGCTCGCGGTGCCGCCCTCGCGCGCCCGCGCGCTGCTCGAGGACGGCAAGCTGTCCCGCAGCATCAGCCGCGCGGTCGAGCCGGTGCGCATCGCGCCGTGCTGGACGCTGATGATCGCCTTCCCGCAGGCCAACCAGCCGACCATGTCGCACCTGGGCCCGCAATGGAACGCGGCGCGCAGCACGCACCACCGCGTGGCCTGGCTGGCGCGCGAATCGTCCAAGCCCGGCCGCGAACGCATCGAGCGCTGGACCCTGCAGGCCAGCGCCACCTGGTCGCAGGAACACCTGCGCGACGACGCGCCGCGCATCGAGGCCAAGCTGCTACGCGCCTTCTCCGAGATCACCGGCATCCATGCCACGCCGGCCCATGCGCAGGCGCTGTGCTGGGCCGAGGCCCAGACCCAGGTGCCGGTGGGCCAGAGCCACCTGTGGGACGCCAAGGCGCGCATCGGCGTGGCCGGCGACTGGTGCATCGGCCATCGCGTCGAGGACGCCTTCGTCTCGGGCCTGTCGCTCGCGCTCGCGGCACTGTAGTTCGCGTTCCGGGGCCGGCCGCGGCCCCCTGCCGTTTTCCATGCCTCCCGTCGGCCGCTTCGCTCCCTCGCCCACCGGCCCGCTGCATGCGGGCTCGCTGGTCGCCGCGCTCGCGAGCTGGCTCGACGTGCGCGCGCAAGGCCCGCGGGCGCGCTGGCTGGTGCGCATCGAGGACGCCGACACCGAGCGCTGCCTGCCGGGCATGGGCGAGCGCATCCTGCGCCAGCTCGCCGACTGCGCGCTGATCCCCGACGAAGAGCCCGTGTGGCAGACCGCGCGCACCGCGCGCTACGAGGCTGCGCTGGCTCGCCTGCGCGAACGCGGCCTCGCCTACCCCTGCGGCTGCTCGCGCAAGGACATCGACGAAGCGCTCGCGCGGCTCGGCCGGCAGCACGAGCGCCATGGCGAGCGCGTCTACCCCGGCACCTGCCGCGACGGCCTGCATGGCAAGCCCGCGCGCGCCTGGCGCTTCGCCACGCAGAAGTTCGAGGCCGCGGCGCCGGGCGAACTCCACTGGACCGATCGCCGCCTCGGCGCGCAAAGCCAGGACGTGGTCCGCGAGGTCGGCGACTTCGTGCTGCGCCGCGCCGACGGCCCCTGGGCCTACCAGCTCGCGGTGGTGGTCGACGATGCCGACCAGGGCGTGAGCGACGTGGTGCGCGGCGAGGACCTGGCCGACAACACCGCGCGCCAGATCCTGCTGCAGCGCGCGCTCGGGCTGCCGACGCCGCGCTACCTGCACACGCCGCTGGTGCGCGGCGCCGACGGCCACAAGCTCTCGAAGCAGAACGGCGCGGCGGCCTTCGACACCGCCACGCCCGAGGCCGCGCGCGCCGCGCTCGAGGCGGCGGCACGCGTGCTCGGCCTGGGCCCGGCCGCGGGCGCTTCCTGCGCCGAGGCGCTGGCCGGCTGGGTGCCCGCATGGCGCGCTCTCTACAATTCGCGGCCGCAATGACCTTTCCCGATACCGTGTCCCACGACCTTCCGCCCGCCGACGACGACGCAGGCGACAGCCCCCAGCCCCATCCCCTGCACCGCCGCCTCAAGAGCTTCGTGAAGCGCGGCGGCCGCACCACCGACGGCCAGGCGCGCGCCTTCGCAGAGCTGGGCCCGCTGTTCCTGCTGCCCTACCGCGAGCAGACGCTGGACCTGGCCGCCGCCTTCGGCCGCGAGGCGCCGACCGTGCTCGAGATCGGCTTCGGCATGGGCGAGGCCACGGCCCACATCGCGACCGTGCGGCCCGACACCGACTTCCTCTGCTGCGAGGTGCACGAGCCCGGCGTGGGCGCGCTGCTCAAGCGCATCGGCGAGCAGAGCATCCCGAACATCCGCATCTGCGCGCACGATGCCGTCGAGGTGCTCGACCACATGCTGCAGCCCGCCACGCTGGCCGGCGTGCATGTGTTCTTTCCCGATCCCTGGCACAAGAAGCGCCACAACAAGCGCCGGCTGATCCAGGCCGAGTTCGTGACCAAGCTCGCGCAGCACCTGCGCCCCGGCGGCTACATCCATTGCGCCACCGACTGGCAGCCCTATGCCGAGCAGATGCTCGAGGTGCTGTCGGCCGAGCCGCTGCTGCGCAACACCGCCGCCGACTACGCGCCCAAGCCCGACTACCGGCCGCTGACCAAGTTCGAGAACCGCGGCCTCAAGCTGGGCCACGGGGTCTGGGACCTGGTGTTCGAACGCGCCTGAGCGCGCCCTGCGTCAGTCTTCGACGACGAAGCGGAACGGCAACCGCATCGCGCTGCGCAGGCCCTGGCCGTTCGCGTCGCGCGCCGGCTCGAAACGCCAGGCCTGGAGCGACTTCGTCACCGCCTGCGACAGCAGCGGATGCGGCGAGCTGAGGATCCGGATGCGATCGGCACGCCCCTCGGGGTCGACGTCGAAGGCCGCGACCACCGTGCCCGCCACGCCCTGCTCGGCCAGTTGCGAGGGATAGGGCGGGATCGAGCGCTGCAGCACGCGCGCGTCGGACACCGGCGCTGGCCGCCGCGCCGGTGCCGGATCCGCCATCGGCGCGGGCGCGGGCGCGATCGTGGGGGGCGCGGCGATCTCCAGCGCCGGCGTCCCGGTCCCGCCCTGCGAGAAGCCGGCCTCCGGTGCCTCCGGCGCCCTGTTCCGGGCCAGGTCGGTGCAACCGGCCAACACGGCACATCCCAGTGCCAGCACAGCGATCTTGTTCATGCGGGCGATTCTGCATGGGCAAAACTTCCCGTCGGGCATCCAAATTGCTACACTTTTTTACTATTTTTAGCAAAAGGTGTCCGATGAACGACGCACGCAGACAGTGGCTGATGAAGACCGGCGCCCTGCTGACCCTGGGCACGGCCCTGCCCCGCGCGTTCGCGCAGGCCACCCGCGCGGCCGCGCCCGCCGGCGCCCGCGTGGTGCTGCTCGGCCAGTCGGTGCCGCTGACCGGCACGGCCGGCGAGATCGGCCTGGCCTTCGCGGCCGGCAGCCGGCTCGCGGTGAGCGACTTCAACGAGCGCAATGCCGCCAGCGGCCTGCAGCTCAAGCTGCTGCAGCTCGACGACGGCTACGACGCCGCCCGCGCGGCGGCCAACGCCCGCACCCTGCTGTCGCGCGACAAGGCCGACATGCTGTTCGGCTTCGTCGGCACCGCCAGCAGCAATGCCGGCGCCGAGGTCGCCACCCAGCAGGGCAGCCTGCTGTTCGCGCCCTTCGCGGCCTCGGACACCCTGCGCGGCCCCGCGCATCCCAACGTGTTCCATGTGCGCCCCGGCATGATCGACGAGGCGCTGAAGATCGTGCGCCAGTGCGCCACCGTGGGGCAGACCCGCATCGCGCTGGTGGGCGACGACGACGCGATGGGCCATGCCGGCCTCGCGGCGGTGCAGCAGGCCGTGAGCGAACTCAAGCTGCCGCCGCTGGTCGCCACCGCGCTGGTGCCCGCGGGTGGCGGCAAGCCGCTCGAGGAGGCGCTCAAGGCCGTGCAGAAGCCCTCGCCGCAGGCCATCGTGCTGGTGTCGCTCTCGGGCACCACGGCCAATGCCATCCGCGCGCTGCGCAAGAGCGGCTACACCGGCAGCTTCATGGCCTTCTCGATCGTGGGCATCGATCCGCTCTACGCCGAGCTCGGCAAGGACATCGGCGGCATCGTGATCTCGCAGGTCGTGCCCTCGCCGCGGCCTTCGGCGATCCCGATCGTCAAGGAGTACCGTGCCGCGGTCGACAACTCGGACCAGGCGCCTTCGTACGAAGGCCTCGAGGGCTTCATCGCCGCCAAGACCGTGGGCGAGGCGGTGCGCCGCGCGGGCCGCGGCTTCACGCCGCAGAGCCTGCAGCGCGTGATGGGCGCGATGACCGACTACGACGTCGGCGGCTTCCGCATCAACCTGCGCCCGGGCCTGCGCGACAACGTTCGCAGCATCGACCTGATCAGCATCTCTTCGGACGGCCGCGTGCTGCGCTGAAGCTTCAGGCCAGGTTCGGGTGGTAGCCCACGGGCGAATAGATCACCACCAGCGCCGTGGCCGGCCCCGCGAGCGCATGCCCGCGGTGCGGGATGCGCGCGTCGAAATGCAGCGTGTCGCCGGGCTCGAGGATGAACTTGTCGCCCCCGACCTGCCACTCCACGCGGCCCGTGAGCACGTGCATCATCTCCTCGCCCTCGTGCTCGAAGAACACGAACTTGTCGACCTTGTCGGGGAAGGTGAAGAGGAAGGGCTGCAGCGCGCGGTCGGTGGTGGCGTCGGTCAGCGCGAAGTAGTCGTAGCCGAAGGCGCTGCCGCCCATCACGGTCGGGCGCTTGTCGGCATGCCGCACCAGGCTCACGCCGCGCCAGCTCTGCTGCGCATGCGCGTTGTCGGTGAGCAGGCTCGCGGCCTCGATGCCCAGCACGCTCGCGATGCGCGCCAGCGAGCCGATCGGCGGCACCTTCTGGCCGCTCTCGATGCGCGAGAGGTAGGCCTTGCCGAAGCCGGCCTGCTCGGCCAGCGCCGCGAGCGTGAGGCCCGCCTCGAGGCGCCGCTGCTTGAGGCGCACGCCGAGGTCCACATGGGCCGGCACCTCGGCGGGGGCCGCTGCCACGGCTGGAGCGGCGGGGGCCGCCGCGCGCCTGGGCGCGCGGGCGGTTTTCTTTGAAGCAACCATGCTCCGATTTTAACGGAACCGGTTTACCTGCCGGCACACCCGGTTGCCCGGATGGCCGGCACCGCGCGAGAAGAACTCAGTTCTTGTCGGCTTCGAAACCCGCTGCGTTGAAGAACACATTGGGCTTGCGATAGATCGCGAGGATGGTGCAGCCCTCGTCCGAGCGCGTCTCGTGCAGCGAGCCCGGCTGGCGCCAGACGAACTGGCCCGCGCGGCAGATGCCGTCGTGGTCCGAGAACGAACCCTCGAGCACCCAGCTCTGCTCGATCTCGGGATGCTTGTGGAACGGCAGCACCGCGCCGGGTTCCCATTTGAGCAGCACCGTCATCTCGCCCGATGCGTCGTTGCGGTAGAGCACCTTCATCTGGATCTTCGGAAACTGCGAGGGCCGCCATTCGAGCGTGGCGGGATCGACGTAGACGGAACCAGCGATGGTGGGTTGCAGCTTGCCGGAGAGGCGTTCCTTGAAGACGGCGGACATGGTGTTTGACTCCTGTGAATGAATGGATGGGTGGGGGACGGGGGACATCGCCGCAGCGGGTGGATTCGATTCTAGATCGAAGTTTCCCATTGGACAACTTTTGGAAATCGAAGGCGCTCAGGCCGCGAAGCGCAGCCGGTTGGCCTCGCGCGCGGCGCCGTATTCCATGATCCGGGCCACCTCGGCCGCGGGTGCGGGGCCGAAGCGTTTCTCGATCAGGTACAGCACGGCGTCGATGCACAGCGTGACGCCGCCGCCAGTGACCACGCGGCCGTTGTCGACCACGAGCGCGGGCTCGGTGCGGATCGCCGGATAGCGTTGCCGCAGCTCATCGAGCGGCGAGGTCTCGGGTGGCACCACCTCGAACTTGGTGGTCGCGCGCAGGCCGTCGAGCACGCCGGCCTCGGCCAGGATCATCGCGCCGGTGCAGACCGAGCAGACCAGCGCTTCGGGCGCCACGCGGCGCACGAACTCGAGCACGCGCGCATCCTGCGAGGCGGCGCGCCAGCCGGGCCCGCCGGGCACCAGCAGCACGTCGACCTCGCGCACCTCCTCGAAGCTCTTGTTCGGCAGCACCTGCAGGCCGTTGGCGAGCGTGACCGGCGCGCGGTCGAAGGACACGGTCTGGTAGCCGAGCTCGGGGATCACGCGCCGCGCCATCGAGACCACGCCGATGGCGGCGAGGTCCACGGGCTCGATGCCCTCGTAGAGCAGGAAGGTCATGTGCATGCGCGGGTCTCCGTTCTGAATGAAAAAGGCGTGGGGGTCATGGTTCGAGGATCAGGCGCTCGCGCTTGGCGGTGTCGAAGGCATGCGCGTCGGCATCGGCCAGCGCCTGGGTGCCGACTGCCAGCGGCCACTGCGCAGCGAGCCGCGCATTGAGCGCGATCCAGTCGCGCTGGTCGGGCGCGAGGTCGGCTGCGGGATGGATCGCCTGCACCGGGCACACCATCTCGCACAGGCCGCAGTTGGCGCAGGCGCGCGGATCGATGACCACGAAGTTCGGTCCTTCGTGGAAGGCGTTCTGCGGGCACACCGACACGCACTCGCCATAGCGGCATGCGATGCAGGCTTCGGTCACGACGAAGGTCATGCGGCCGCGCTCAGAAGTTGCGCACCGAGTCGTCGCGCGTCTCGTGCGCGAAGAAGGCCGCCACCAGGGTCACGCAGGCCAGGCCGATCAGCATGATCGACACGCCCGCGGTGCCGCCGAGCTTGCCCACCAGCAGGGTGGCGAGGATCGGCGCCAGCCCGCCGCCGAGCGCGGCCGACACCTGGAAGCCGAACGAGGCGCCGGTGTAGCGCACGCGCGCACCGAACAGCTCGGGGAAGTAGGTGGCCTGCGGGCCGAACATCAGGCCGTGGCCGAAGCTCAGCGCCACCGCGGTCGCGGCGATGATGATCCACGGATCGCGCGTATCGACCAGCCAGAACAGCGGGAACGCGAAGACGATGGTGAAGAGCGTGCCCGCGAAGTAGAACGGGCGGCGCCCGACGATGTCCGACAGCCAGCCGAACAGCGGAATCGTCACCACCTCGATCGCCGCCGCGACCATGATCGCGTTGAGCAGCATCTCCTTGGGCAGGCCCAGGTTCTTGGTCGCGTAGACCACCATAAACACCGTGAGCATGTAGACCCACGAGACTTCGCAGATCTTCAGGCCGACCGCGATCAGGAAGTTCTTCGGATCGCGGAACACCGCTTCGGCGAAGGGATTGCGCGCGATCTCCTTCTTGGCCTTCATCTCGAGGAACACCGGCGACTCCGACACCCGCGTGCGGATGAAGGCACCGAGCGCCACCAGCACCACGCTCAGCAGGAAGGGCACGCGCCAGCCCCAGGCCATGAAGTCCTCCTCGGGCAGGGTCGACACCATCGAATAGACGCCCGCCGACAGGATCAGGCCGATCGGGAAACCGACCTGCACCAGGCTGCCGCACAGCCCGCGCCGGCGCTTCGGCGCATGCTCGAGCACCATCAGCGCCGCCCCGCCCCACTCGCCGCCCAGGCCGATGCCCTGCACGATGCGCAGCACGATCAGGAGGATCGGCGCCCAGATGCCGATCTGCTGGTAGGTCGGCAGCAGGCCGATGGCGAAGGTGCCGAGTCCCATGATCGCGAGCGTCAGCAGCAGCATCGACTTGCGGCCCAGCCGGTCGCCGAAGTAGCCGAACACCGCGCCGCCGAAGGGCCGCGCGAAGAAGCCCACGGCCGCGCTGCCCAGCGCGGCCAGCGTGCCCATCAGCGGGTCGTCGGCGGGAAAGAAGATCTTGTTGAAGACCAGCGCGGCGGCGGTGCCGTAGATCAGGAAGTCGTACCACTCGATGATGGTTCCGACCGAGCTGGCGAACACGACACGGCTGACTTCGGAGCTGTCGGTCTCGGCCGACCGTCCCTCCTGGGCCAGCGCGGGGTTTGCGGGGTGATTCATGGTGGTGGCTCTCCGATGCGAGGTTGATGGCTCTGCTGGCGGGGACCGCCCGCCTCGAGGGCGGCGGCGGCACGGGTTGCCCGTTTTCGTGCACGGGCGTTGGAAGCTGCGCGAAGATTAGTTTTGTTTCCCAATGGGAAACATATCGCTTTCCCTGAGATGAAATATCCGCCGCTCCAGGGGTAAATCCCGTATCGGGAGTTGCCCAGTCTTGGTGAATAAGTTTCCCATCGGGCTACTTCTTCGCAAGAGCCATGCCACGGGACGGCGCCGGAGACCGCCCTCTTAGAATCCAGGCCCAAGAGATGGCGTACCTCTTCGAACCGCCGCACCTCCGTGCGGCTGATGACGCCTACAGACACCTGACCTCGTCAGGGCTGTAGGCGCTCGCGTGCATGCATCCCCCGCTGGTCAGGCCGATCGATCCGAGCCCCTGAACCATGCGCAAACTTTCCAACTTCGAACCGCTGCAACTGCTGCCCTTCATCGGCCGATGGCTGCTGCTCGCCACGCTCGTGGCCGCCCTGGCCGGCACCGCCTCGGCCTTCTTCCTGCACGCCCTCGACCTGGCCACGGCCTGGCGCGAGGCCCATCGCTGGATCGTCTGGCTGCTGCCCGTCGCCGGCATGGCCGTGGGCTGGGTCTATCACCGGCTCGGCAAGCAGGTGGACGCCGGCAACAACCTGCTGATCGAGGAGATCCACGACCCTCGCCAGGTGGTGCCGCTGCGCATGGTGCCGCTGGTGCTGGGCGGCACCGTGGTCTCGCACCTGTTCGGCGCCTCGGTCGGCCGCGAGGGCACGGCCGTGCAGATGGGCGGCGCGCTGGCCGATCAGCTCACGCACGTGTTCCGCCTGCAGCGCGACGACCGCCGCGTGCTGCTGATGAGCGGGATCGCCGCGGGCTTCGCGTCGGTCTTCGGCACGCCGCTGGCCGGGGCCATCTTCGGCCTCGAGGTGCTGGCCATCGGCCGCATGCGCTACGACGCGCTCTTTCCCTGCATCGTCGCGGCCTTCGTGGCCGACCGGGTCTGCACCGCCTGGGGCATCCACCACACCCACTATGCGATCGGTGCGGTGGGCGCCATCGACGCCTGGCGCGTGCTCGCCGTGGTCCTCGCGGGCATCGTGTTCGGCCTGGTCGGCATGCTGTTCGCCACCGCGGCCCATGCGCTGGGCGCGCTGGTCAAGCGCCTGATCGCCTACCCACCGCTGCGTCCCTTCGCGGGCGGCGTGGTCATCGCCACGGCGGTGTGGGCGCTCGATGCCCACCGCTACATCGGCCTGGGCATCCCCGACATCGTCCGCTCGTTCCAGGCGCCCATGCAGCCCTGGGATTTCCTCGCCAAGCTGGTCTTCACCGTCGCCTCGCTCGGCACGGGCTTCAAGGGCGGCGAGGTCACGCCGCTGTTCTACATCGGCGCGACCCTGGGCAACGCGCTGGCGCCGCTGCTGCATATGCCCTTCGCGCTGCTGGCCGGCATCGGCTTCGTCGCCGTCTTCGCGGGGGCCGCGAACACCCCGATCGCCACCACCCTGATGGCGATGGAACTGTTCGGCGCCGACATCGGCCCCCTGGCCGCGATCGGCTGCGTCACCGCCTACCTGTTCTCGGGGCACACGGGCATCTACCGCGCGCAGCGCATCGGGCATCGCAAGCACCACGGGCGCGCCGCGGAGGACGGCAGGCGCGCCTGAGCGCCGGACGGTTCAGGCCGTGCTGTCGAGCAGCAGCTCCGCGAAGCGCTGCTGCACGTAGAGCGCGGTGGCGCCCAGCGGCCGCCCCTGCAGCCACAGCATGCGCACCGACAGCCGCGGCAGCGCGAGCGCGGGGCACGGCAGTTCCTTGAGGGCCTGGCGATAGCCCTCGTAGTGCGCGATGTTGACGGGCAGCACGGCCCATCCGAGCTTGTCGGCCACCATCTCGGCCGTGCTGTAGAAGCTGTCGGAGCGCCAGACGCGCGGGCTGTAGGCCACCTCGTGCACGTCGTCCGCATGCATCAGCAGTTGCCGGTGCCCGACCAGGTCCTTGCGCCGCACGGTGCGGCCGTCGGCCAGCGGATGGTCGACCGCCACGAACACGCCCTGCGGCACGCTGCCGATGCGGCGCAGCTCGAAGCAGGCGCGCGCCGGGCCACGGTCGAAATGGAAGGCCACGCTCGCGCGCTCCTGCTCCACGTAATCGGCCACCTCGGTGGCGGTGCCGTTGAGCAGCGTGAGTTCGAGGCTCGGGTACTTCACCGAGATCTCTCGCAACAGCGTGGCGATGGCGGTGTACGGCAGCGCCTCGTCGAAGGCCATCGAGAGCGCGGCCTCGCTGCCGTCATGCAGCGAACGCGCGCGCTGGTCGAGCTGCTCGGCCTGGCGCAGCAGCTCGCGCGCCTCGAGCAGCAGCACCTGCCCCGCCTCGGACAGCTGCGCATTGCGCCGCGAGCGATCGAACAGCGCCACGCCGAGGTCGGCCTCAAGCAGGCCAATGGCCGTGCTCACGGCCGACTGGGCCTTGCCAAGCCGGCGCGCGGCCGCCGAGAACGAGCCGCAGTCGGCGGTGGTGACGAACTGGCGCAACTGGTCGACGGTCCATTCCATGGGCCTGCCTCTTTCTATCTATTTATCAGATGGGTTTCATCTTTATTCATCCATTCTATTGAAGCAAGATCGGCAGTCCAGGCGAGGCGACCTCGCCCCGTCCCTGAAAAGAGAAGTCCGTTCGTATGCCGATCTCCCGTCTCGCGATGCCCCGCATCCATACCGCCCCCATCGACCTGAACTGGTGCCACGACCCCGCGCAGGAAGCCGCCATCGCCGCGCTGTTCATGCGCCAGCTGAGCCCGCGCTACATCTCGCATTCCGAGCTGCAGGGCGAGCGCGCCGTCGCGCCCGGCGAATGGCGCCGCGACCTGCCCGAAGTGCTGCGCGCCGAACTGCGCGAAACGCTCGCGCTGCCGCCGGCCACGGCCGCCTCGCTGATCGCCACCGCGCATGCCGGCGATGCGCTGGCCGCGATCGCGCTGGTGTCCATCGACGAAACCCGGCGCGCCGCGCGCGCCTTCGCCACGCTCGACGACCTCGTGGTCGATGCGCCGTTCCAGTCGGCCGGCGTCGGCGGCCAGCTGTTCGACTGGGTCTGCGCCGAACTGCGGCAGCGCGGCATCGCACGCCTGTTCCTCGAGAGCGGCCTCGGCAACCGGGGTGCGCACCGCTTCTTCGAGGCGCGCGGCTGCATGCCGGTCTCGGTCACGATGCTCAAGGAACTGGAGGCCTGAGCGATGAATACCGTGTTCAGGCAATGGGTCACCCTGGTGATCGTCTCGATGGCGCTGCTCTTGATCGTGGTCGACATGACCGTGCTCTACACGGCGCTGCCCACGCTCACGCACGATCTCGCGGCCTCCTCTTCCGAGAAGCTCTGGATCGTCAACGCCTACACCGTGGTGGTGTCGGGCTTCCTGCTCGGCATGGGCGCGCTCGGCGACCGCGTGGGCTACAAGCGCATGTTCCTCGCGGGCCTGATCGTCTTCGGCGTGGCCTCGCTGTGCGCCGCCTATGCCGGCAGCCCCGCGGCGCTGATCGCGGCGCGCGGCCTGCTGGGCGTGGGCGCCTCGATGATGATGCCGGCCACGCTGGCCATCATCCGGCTCGCCTTCGCCGACGAGCGCGAGCGCGCGGTCGCCATCGGCGTCTGGGCCTCGGTCGCCTCGGGCGGCGCCGCGTTCGGCCCGGTGGTCGGCGGCGTGCTGCTCGAGTACTTCTGGTGGGGCTCCGTGTTCCTCGTCAACGTGCCGGTGGTCGTGCTCGCGCTGGTGCTCGGCGCCTGGCTGCTGCCGGGGCGGCGCGCGGGCGCCACCGCGCAGCCGAAGCCCTTCGACGTCGTCGGCTCGGTGCAGGTGTTCGTGGCGCTGGTCTGCCTGGTGCTCGCGATCAAGGAATTCGCCAAGCCCGCGCCCTCGGGCCTCGCGATGGGCATCAGCGGCGCGCTGAGCCTGCTGGCCATGGCGCTGTTCGCGCGCCGCCAGCGTCGCAGCGCGAGCCCGCTGGTCGACTTCCGGCTGTTCCGCGACCCCTATTTCTCGGGCGGCGTGATCGCGGCCATCGTGGCCTCGGTGGCGCTGATCGGCGTCGAGCTGGTGTTCAGCCAGCGGCTGCAGCTGGTGAGCGGCCTCACGCCGCTGCAGGCGGGCCTGACGATCCTGCCGGTGCCGCTCGCCGCCTTCGTGGCGGGCCCGCTCGCGGGCATGGTGCTGCCGCGCATCGGTTCGCGCCCGCTGATCCTCGGCGGCCTGCTGGCCACCGCGCTCTCGCTGTGCGGGCTGGCGCTGGCCGTCGATGCCACGGGCGCATTCAAGCTCGCGGTGCTGGTGCTGCTGGGCCTGGGCGTGGGCGCGACCATCACGGCGGCCTCGAACGCGATCATGAACAACGCGCCGGCCGAGCACGCGGGCATGGCCGCGTCGATCGAGGAGGTGTCGTACGAACTGGGCGGCGTGCTCGGCATCGCGCTGCTCGGCAGCGTGCTCTCGTCGACCTACACGGCCACGCTGGCCATTCCCGACACGCTGGCGGTGCCGGCCTCGGCGCGCGACGGCATCGATGGCGCCCTGCTCGCGGCCGAGACGCTGCCCACCCAGGCCGGCACGCAGCTCGTGGCGCTCGCGCACACGGCCTTCGACCAGGCCTTCTTCGCGGTGATGGCGGTGGCCGTGGTGATCGTCGTCGCGGCGGCCTGCTCGGTGGCCGTGCTCGGCTGGCGCAGCGCGAAACCGCGCTGCGCCTGAGTCGAACCGTCAGCCTCTCGCGGCCTCGTCGATCAACGCCGCCACCTCCACCGGCATCGACGCCAGCGAGGCGTGGCTCGCGGCCAGCGTGATGACCTTGCGCGCGCCGAGGCGCGCCGACATGCGCTCCTGGTTGGCCGGCGCGATCATGCGGTCGTCGCTCGAGATCTGATACCACGAGGGCTTGTTCTTCCAGGCCGGCGCCGTGATGGCGTCGCCGAAGGTACTGGCCAGCGGCGCCTTCTGCGTCACGCCCATCACCAGCCCCTCATCGGCGCTCAGGTCCTGGCAGAAGCTCTCGTGGAACTTCTCGGGCTTGACCCACAGGTAGCCGTCGCTGTCGGGCGCGAGGTTGGGCACCGCGACCGGCGGATGCTGCTCGGTGATGGCGCCGGGGCTCTCGCCCGCATCGGGCGCGAAGGCCGCGATGTAGACCAGCCCGACCACGTTGGGCAGGTCGCCCGCCTGCGTGATGACGGCGCCGCCATAGGAGTGGCCCACCAGCAGCACCGGACCCGGCACCTGCGCCACCATCCTGCGCGTGCGCTCGGCGTCATCGGCCAGCGAGGTCAGCGGCAGCTCGACCGCGCGGATGCCCACATGGCCCTTGCGCGAAAGCTCGACGATGACCTTGGCCCAGTGCGCGGCGCCACCCCAGAAACCATGGACCAGAACGACTGTCGGCATGTTGCTCATGATTCGGGACCTTCCCTGTAGAACGAAAGACCGCCAGGCCCCCATGGCATGGCGGGAGGCCGTTATACGCCGCGCCATGGACCCGTCGGTGACAACCGTTCAGCCCGTGCTGACCATGCGCTGCAGCGCCTCGAGCGACAGCAGTTCGATGCGGCCATAGCCCAGCGCCACCACGCCCTCGCCCGCGAGCGCATTGAGTTCCTTCGACAGCGTCTGGCGCGTCACGCCGAGCATCATCGCCAGCGCCTCCTGCGGCAGCGCCACGCGCTGGCGCGTGTGCTGCGACTGCGTGGCATCGCCGCGCGCCAGCACCAGCAGCCGGTGCGCGACACGCGCGCGCAGGCTGCGCAGCGTGGCGTCCTCGGCCAGGCCGTAGAGCATGCGCACGCGCGCGGCCAGCATGGCGGCGATCGCGTTGGCGAACAGCACGTCGCGCATCAGCAGCCCGAAGGACCGCGGCGAAATCACCAGCAGGTCGAGCGCCTCGAGCGCGGTGGCGTCGTGGGTGCGCGGCGAGCCGTCGATCAGCGTGATCTCGCCGAACCAGTTGCCGGGCTCGAGCACCGCGAGGATCGCCTCGCGGCCGTCCTGGCGCAGCGACGAGATCTTGATGGTGCCCGCGGCCAGCCCGAAGAAGCCGCCGTCGGCGATCACCGGATCGCCCTGGCGGAACACCATGGCGCCGCGCCGCAGGTGGATCAGCTCGGCCGCGCCCAGCAGGTTCTCGCGCTGCGCGCGCGGCATGCTCATGAACCAGGGGTTCGACTCCATCGCCGCGCGATGGGCGGCAGACAGGCGCGGTTTGGCGGGAGCGGACATGCGGTGCGGCGGTGGCCGGAAAGAGGTGGAGGCCGATGGCGCGAGACAAGTCGGCGACAGGCGCGGGCGGGGTTTACCAGCAGCCTCAATTGTCAAATTCTTGACAGTTGAGCGTCAAGCCCGGGTCTACAGTGCCCTCACCCACGAACGAGAGACCCACCGGAGACGACAACGATGAATGCACGGGCAAGCTTCAAGACCATGCAGGACAGCACGCGCGAGGACTGGCAGCTGATCGGCGGCGAATTCATGCAGTTCACGCGCGGCCTGCCCGAACGCGTGATCAAGCACCTGCAGATCCTCGAGGGCGACTACGGCGGCTTTCCGGTCGACCGCTACACCCACTCGCTGCAGACCGCCACGCGCGCGCTGCGCGACGGCCGCGACGAGGAATACGTGGTGTGCGCGCTGCTGCACGACATCGGCGACACGCTCGGCAGCTTCAACCATCCCGACATCGCCGCCGCGATCCTCAAGCCCTTCGTGAGCGAGGCCAACCACTGGATGGTGCAGAACCACGGCATCTTCCAGGGCCACTACTTCTTCCACCACATCGGCCTGGACCGCGACATGCGCGACAACTTCAAGGGCCACCCGCACTACGAGCGCACGGCCGAGTTCTGCGCGCTCTACGACAACCCGGCCTTCGACCCGAAGGCCGAGACCCTGCCGATCGCCGAATTCGAGCCGATGCTGCGGCGCGTGATGGCGCAGCCGAAGCAGAGCATCTACAAGTCGGCGCTGAAGGAGCCGGCCACGGCCTGACCCCCTACCTCCAAAGGACCCCCACCATGAACGCCACCACCCAATCCGAAGTCCAGAAGCTCGTATCCGCCGAGGAATGGCAATTGCGCGTCGACCTCGCCGCCTGCTACCGCCTGGTGGCGCTGTACGGCTGGAGCGACCTCGTGTTCACCCACATCAGCGCGCGCGTGCCCGGCCCCGAGCACCACTTCCTGATCAATCCCTACGGCCTGATGTTCGACGAGATCACGGCCTCGAGCCTGGTCAAGGTCGACCAGCAGTGCAACAAGATCATCGACTCGCCCTACCCCGTGAACCCGGCCGGCTTCGTGATCCACAGCGCCGTGCATGCCGCGCGCGAGGACATCCAGTGCGTGCTGCACACGCACACCAAGGCCGGCATCGCGGTCAGCGCGCAGAAGAACGGCGTGCTGCCGATCAGCCAGCAGTCGACCTTCGTGCTGGCGTCGCTGGCCTATCACGACTACGAGGGCGTGGCCTTCCGCGATGACGAGAAGCCGCGGCTGCAGGCCGACATGGGCCACGCCAACTTCCTGATGCTGCGCAACCACGGCCTCCTGACCTGCGGCAAGACCATTGCCGATGCGTTCCTTTCGATGTACACCTTCGAGAACACCTGCCAGATCCAGATCGCGGCCCAGTCGGGCGGCAGCGAACTCACGCACGTGAACCCGCAGATCATCGAAGGCGTGGGCCAGGCGATGAAGGTGCAAAGCGGCGGCCTCGGCGGCATGTTCGTCTGGCCCTCGCTGATCCGCAAGCTCGACCGCATCGACGACAGCTACAAACAATAAGACGCGTCGACCCCGGTTTCCCAGGCTGCCAGCACCCGCGCGACGGGGGCCGGCAGCCATTTTTTTAGATCCAGAAGAACGAATGAGGAGACAAGACCCATGGACGCCACGCTCATCGTGACCCGCTTCCTGTTCGGCGCGCTCGCGCTCGTGATGTTCGGGCTCGGGCTGTCGCTCTCGCTCGACGACTTCCGGCGCCTGTTCCGGCATCCGAAGGCCGTGACCATCGCGCTGCTGCTGCAGGTCGTCGGCCTGCCGCTGGCCTGCTACGCGATCATCGTGGGCTTCGGGCTCTCGCCGGTGTTCGCGATCGGGCTCATGCTGCTCGCGGCCTCGCCCGGCGGCATCTCGGCCAACCTGTTCTCGCACCTGTTCGGCGGCAACGTGGCGATGAACATCTCGCTCACGGCCGTCAACACGCTGCTGTCGATCGTCACGCTGCCGCTGATCGCCAACTGGGCCATCAACCATTTCGCGCAGAGCGGCCAGGTGGTGCCGCTGCAGACGCGCAAGCTGGTCGAGGTGATCGCCATCGTGCTGATCCCGGTGGCCATCGGCATGTTCGTGGCCTCGCGCCGGCCCGGCTTCGCGGCGCGCATGGAGAAGCCGACCAAGATCTTCAGCGGCGTGGTGCTCGCGGTGGTCACGGTGCTGGCGATCGCGAACGAGTGGAAGACCATGGCCGCCACCTTCGCCGAGATCGGCCTGCCGGTGGTGCTGTTCAACGTGCTGAGCCTGCTCGCGGGCTACTACCTGAGCCGCGCCGCGGGCCTCGAGAAGCCGCTGGCCACCGCCATCAGCTACGAGATCGGCATCCACAACTCCACCTTGGCGATCTTCGTCGCGGTCAGCGTGCTCGGCAGCTTCCAGCTCGCGCTGCCGGCCGCGGTGTATTCGGTGGCGATGTACGTCACCGCCCCGCCGTTCGGATGGTTGCTGCTGCGCCGCCGCACGCCTGAGGTGGCGCCTGCGCGATGATGCGCGCATGGAACTGAGGCAACTGCGCTACTTCGTCAAGGTCTGCGAACTGCGCAGCATGGGCCGCGCGGCGGTCGAGCTCGGCGTGGTCACCTCGGCGCTGAGCCAGCAGATCAGCCGGCTCGAGAGCGAGCTCGCCACCCGCCTGCTGCAGCGCAGCTCCACGGGCGTCACGCCCACCGATGCCGGCCTGGCCTTCCTGCAGCAGGCCCAGCTCACGCTGCGCCATGCCGACGACGCGGTGCGCGCGGCGCAGCAGGCGCGGCTGTCGGGCCATGTCAGCGTGGGCCTCGCGCCCACCACCGCCACCGTGCTCGGCGTGCCGCTGATGCGCGCCATGCAGGAGCGCTATCCCGAGGTGCGGCTGCACATGGTCGAGGCGCTGTCGGGCCATCTCACGACCATGCTGCATGCGCGCCAGCTCGACCTGGCCGTGCTGTTCCAGACCGACACGCCGCGGCGCTGGAGCGTCTCGCCGCTGCTGGCCGAGAAGCTCTTCGTGGTCGCCTCGCCCACGCTCGCCAGGCGCCCCATGGGCACCAAGGTGCGGCTCTCGCAGCTGGCCGAGGTACCGCTGATCCTGCCCAGCGGCAGCCACGGCCTGCGCGCCACCCTGATGGCGGCCTTCCTGCGCGCGCGCGTGCAGCCGAACATCGTGGCCGAGGTCGACGGCCTCGCGCTGCTGATGGACGCGGTGCGCGCCGGCTACGGCGCCACCGTGCAGCCCGGCGCCGCCACCGCGCGCCACGACCGCGACGACCTCGAGCTCACGCAGATCGCCGATGCCCACGTGGGCCGGCGCAACCTGCTCGTGAGCCTGTCGGACGACGAGCTCTCGCCGGCCGCGCTGGCCACGCGCGTGGTGGTGGCCGACACCGCGCGCAGCCTCGTTCGCGACGGCCGCTGGACCGGCGCCAGTCTTCTCGAAAACTGAACACCCGTTGCCGCTTTCGGCCTTTCGCGTGAAGGCCGCGCTGCCTAAAGTCTCCTGGATTCCAAGGAGACCCACGAGTGATAGACGTACTGGTTGTCGGCGGCGGCAATGCCGCGCTGTGCGCCGCCCTGATGGCGCGCGAGGCCGGCGCTTCGGTGCTGCTGCTGGAGGCCTCGCCCAAGGCATGGCGCGGCGGCAATTCGCAGCACACCCGCAACCTGCGCTGCATGCACGACGCGCCGCAGGACGTGCTGGTCGATGCCTACCCTGAAGAGGAGTACTGGCAGGACCTGCTGAAGGTGACGGGCGGCCTCACCGACGAGCACCTCGCGCGGCTCGTGATCCGCGCCTCGTCGAACTGCCGCGACTGGATGCGCAGCCACGGCGTGCACTTCCAGCCGCCGCTGTCGGGTGCACTGCACGTGGCGCGCACCAATGCCTTCTTCATGGGCGGCGGCAAGGCGCTGGTCAATGCCTATTTCCGCAGCGCCGAAAGGCTCGGCGTGCAGATCCGCTACGACACGCCCGTGGCCTCGGTCGAGCTCGACGGCGAGCGCTTCGTGGCCGTGCGCACCGAGGCCGGCGAACGCATCGCGGCCAAGAGCTGCGTGCTCGCGGCCGGCGGCTTCGAATCGAACCGCGAATGGCTGCGCGAGGCCTGGGGCCGGAACGAGCGCGGCGAATGGCCGGCCGACAACTTCCTGATCCGCGGCACGCGCTTCAACCAGGGCGTGCTGCTCAAGCACATGATCGCCGCGGGCGCCGACAGCATCGGCGATCCCTCGCAGGGCCACATGGTCGCCATCGACGCGCGCGCGCCGCTCTACGACGGCGGCATCTGCACGCGCATCGACTGCGTGTCGCTCGGCGTGGTGGTCAACCGCGAAGCCCGGCGCTTCTACGACGAGGGCGAGGACTTCTGGCCCAAGCGCTATGCGATCTGGGGCCGGCTGGTGGCGCAGCAGCCGGGGCAGATCGCCTGGTCGATCATCGACCAGAAGGCGGTCGGCCGCTTCATGCCGCCGGTGTTCACCGGCACGCAGGCGAACACGCTCGGCGAACTCGCACGGAAGATCGGTCTGGACGAAGCCACCTTCGTGCGCACCGTGCAGGACTACAACGCCGCCTGCCGCGTCGGCCGCTTCGACCACACCGCGCTCGACGACTGCCACACCGAGGGCCTCGCGCCCGCCAAGACGCACTGGGCGCGCCCGCTCGACACCGCGCCCTTCTACGCCTACCCCGTGCGCCCCGGCATCACCTTCACCTACCTGGGCCTGAAGGTGGACGAGACCGCGGCCGTGCGCTTCGGCGGCCGGCCCAGCCCCAACCTGTTCGTGGCCGGCGAAATGATGGCCGGCAACGTGCTCGGCAAGGGCTACACGGCGGGTGTCGGCATGAGCATCGGCACGGCCTTCGGTCGCATCGCCGGCACGCAGGCAGCGAAGGCCGCCAAGAACATTTCGAAGAATTCCCCGGAGACCCCTCTTGCAGCAGCTCACTGATCTCGTCGCCCGCGCGCGTGCCGATGCGGACGGCATCGGCGCCACCCCGTCGCGCGTGATCCCGATCCAGCCCGCCCTTCCGCTGACCGCCCCCGAGGGCGAGGTCGCGCGCATCCTGCAGATCTGCAACGCCTGCCGCTACTGCGAGGGCTTCTGCGCCGTGTTCCCCGCGATGACGCGGCGCCTCGAGTTCGGCAAGGCCGACACGCACTACCTGGCCAACCTCTGCCACAACTGCGGCGCCTGCCTGCATGCCTGCCAGTACGCGCCGCCGCACGAGTTCGCGGTCAACGTGCCGCAGGCCATGGCCCAGGTGCGCATGCAGACCTACCACGACTACGCCTGGCCCGCCGCGATGGGCTCGCTCTACGAGAAGGCCGGGCTCACGGTCGCGCTGGCCCTGGCCGGCGGCCTCGCGCTGTTCCTCGTGCTCGCGGTCGCGATGAGCGGCTCGCTGCTGCACGAGCCGCTGGCCGGCAACTTCTACGCGATCTTCCCGCACAACTTCCTCGCGCTGCTGTTCGGCGCGGTGTCGCTGTTCGTGCTGCTCGCGCTGGCGCTGGGCGTGCGGCGCTTCTGGCGCGAGGTCTCGCCCGCCAACGACCCGGGCAACGCGCCGGCGATGGCGGGCGTGCGCGGGCCCGCGAGCGCGGAAGCGGCGCACGATGCGCTGCGCCTGAAGTACCTCGGCGGCGGCCACGGCGAGGGCTGCAACAACGAGGACGACCGCTTCACGCTGTGGCGCCGGCGCTTCCACCACTTCACCTTCTACGGCTTCATGCTGTGCTTCGCCTCGACCTGCGTGGCCACGCTCTACCACTACCTGTTCGACCTGCATGCGCCCTATGCGCTGACCAGCCTGCCGGTGCTGCTGGGCACCGCCGGCGGCATCGGCCTGGTGGTCGGCCCGATCGGCCTCTTGTGGCTCAACCTGCGGCGCGACCCCGCGCATGGCGACGTCGCGCAGCGGCCCATGGACCGCGGCTTCATCGCGCTGCTGCTGCTGACCAGCCTCACGGGCCTGGCGCTGCTGGCCTGGCGCGACACGCAATTCATGGCGCTGTTGCTGGCGGTGCACCTGGGCGTGGTGATGGCGCTGTTCCTCACGCTGCCCTACGGCAAGTTCGCGCACGGCATCTTCCGCTGCGCGGCGCTGTTGAAGTTCGCGATCGAGAAGCGCCTGCCCAGCCGCCTGCAGCTCGGCGCCGACTGAATCCACCCGATATCGAAGAAAGGACCTCCGCGATGACGAACCCTGGCGTGCTCCAGATCCCCTCCATGAAGGACAAGTGCTCCGCCGCCGAATGGCAGGCGCGCATCGACCTCGCCGCCTGCTACCGGCTGGTCGACCTCTACGGCATGTCCGACATGATGGCCAACCACATCTCCTCGCACGTGCCCGGCGAGAAGGGCGCCTTCCTCATCAACCCCTACGGGATGATGTACGAGGAGATCACTGCCTCGAGCCTGATCAAGGTCGACCAGGACGGCAACATCCTGTCCTCGCCCGACTTCGGCGAGCTGAACTACGGCATCAACAAGGCCGGCTATGTGATCCACAGCGCGGTGCATGCCGCACGGCCCGACGTGGCCTGCGTGATCCACACCCACAGCTGGGCCTCGATGGCGGTGTCCTCGCTCGAATGCGGGCTGCTGCCGCTCACGCAGACCGCGATGCGCTTCCTCAAGATCGGCTACCACGACTACCAGGGCGTGGTGCTGAACACCGCCGAGCAGGCCTCGCTGCTCGAAGACCTGGGCGACAGCGAGGCCGTGATCTTCCGCAACCACGGCGCGCTGGTGGTGGGCCGCAGCGTGGGCGAGGCCTTCAACTGGATGCACCGGCTCGAGCTGGCCTGCCGCGCGCAGATCGGCGCGATGTCGTGCAACACGCCGCTCAAGGCCGTGCCGCAGAGCGTGCTCGAGGAGACCTGGAACAACTACCAGCCCGGCACGCGCCGCCCCTACGGGCTCATGGAATGGCCGGCGCTGCTGCGCAAGCTCGACCGCATGGATCCGGGCTTCCGCGACTGAAGCCCCCGCCTCCCCGCCTGCCCCAGAAGAACCAAGACGACTCCCGATGAAAAGAAGACTGTTCCCCGCCGTGCTGGCGCTGCTCGCCGCGGCCATGGCCGTTCCCGCCTTCGCGCAGAAATTCCCGCAGAAGCCCGTCACGCTGGTCGTGCCCTTCGCGCCCGGCGGCAACCTCGACGTGGTCGCGCGCACGCTCGCGCCCGCGCTCGGCCAGATCCTGGGCCAGTCGGTGATCGTGGACAACCGCGCCGGTGCCGGCGGCGCCATTGGCGCGTCCTACGTGGCACGCGCGCAGCCCGACGGCTACACGCTGCTGGTCAGCACGCCCAACGCACTGGTGGTGCTGCCGCTGATGACGAAGACCACCTACGCGCTCGACAACTTCGCGCCCATCGGCCTCGCCGCCACCACGCCGCTGGTGATCGCAGTGCGCGGCCAGGGCCCATACAAGGACATCGAGGGCCTGCTCACCGCCGCGCGCGGCAAGCCGGGCCAGGTCACGGCCGGCCATGCGGGCCCGGGCACCACCAACCACATCGCGCTGCTGCAGCTCGAGCAGGCCGGCAAGCTGAGCCTCAACACGGTTCCCTACAAGGGCTCGGCACCGGCGCTCACCGACCTGCTGGGCGGCCAGATCGACCTGGTGGTGGACCAGCTCACGAGCTCGGCGGCCCACATCCAGTCGGGCATGCTGCGCGCGGTGGCCGTGATGTCGAAGGAACGCGACCCCGCGCTGCCCAACGTGCCGACCCTGCGCGAGGCCGGCCTCAAGGACTTCGACGCCACCACCGCCACCGGCCTGCTCGCGCCGGCCGGCACGCCCGCCGAGGTGGTGCAGGCGCTCAATGCCGCGCTGCGCAAGGCGCTGGCCGACGAGAACGTGAAGCGCCGCCTGATCTCGGTCGGCAGCCCCGGCCAGGCCTCCTCGCCCGAGGAGTGGCTCGCGACGCTCAAGAAGGAAGACGCCGGCGCCCGCCTGCTTGCGAAGAGCGGCAAGCTCAAGGTCGACTGAGGAGGCACGCCGCATGACCCGCCCCTGCCTGCCTCCCCACGAGGCCTTCGCACCCGTGGCCTTCGCGCCGCCGCCCGGCGCCTGCGACAGCCATGCCCACGTCTTCGGTCCCTACGCACGCTTTCCGCTCGCCGAGGACCGCAGCTACACGCCCGCCGAATACCCGGGCGCGGCCTTCATCGCGCACCTCGATCGGCTCGGCCTCGCACGCGGCGTGCTCGTGACCGGCAGCGCGAGCGGCACCGACAACGGCGCGGTGCTCGAAGCCCTGTCGCAGTACCCCGGGCGCCTGCGCGGCATCGCCGTGCCGCGCGCCGACACCGGCGATGCCGAGCTCGACCGCTGGCATGCGGCGGGCATCCGCGGCGTGCGCTTCAACCTGTTCCAGCGCGACGGCCATGCGGTCTACCGCAACGGCGTCGGCATCGAGGTGCTGGAGGCACTCGCGCCGCGCCTCGCCGAACGCGGCTGGCATGCGCAGATCTGGATCCACGCGCCCGACCTGGTCGAGCTCGCGCCGCGCCTGCTGCGCCTGGGCCTGCCGCTGGTGATCGATCACATGGGCCGCATGGCGGCCGCGCGCGGCATCGAGGACCCGGGCTTTCGCACGCTGTGCCGCCTGCTAGCCGACGGCAAGGCCTGGACCAAGATCTCGGGCGCCGACCGCAACACCGGAATGGGCGCGCCCTACGCCGACATCGATCCCTTCGCCGAAGCGCTGCTGCAGGCCAATGCCGAGCGCGTGGTGTGGGGCAGCGACTGGCCGCACATCAACTACTTCGAGGCGCAGCAGGTGCCCGACGACGGCGCCCTGCTGAACCTGCTGGCGCGCTGGCTGCCCGACGCGGCGCAGCGCCGGCGCGTGCTGGTCGACAACCCGGCCGCGCTGTACGACTTTCCCCCGCCCGTGTAGAGCCCACCCACCCCCAGAGGATCACAAGAATGAAACGAGACAAGCCCTCCCTCCTGCCGCGACCGCTCATGGGCCTGGCCGCGGCCCTGCTGCTGGCCGCCGGCCTCGGCGCCGTGCCGCGCGCGCAGGCGCAGGCCGCCTATCCCGCCAAGCCCGTGCGCGTGGTCGTCGCCTTCACCGCGGGCGGCACCACCGACATCCTCGCGCGCGCCGTCACGCAGCAGCTGTCCGAGAAGCTCGGCCAGCCCTTCGTGATCGACAACAAGCCCGGCGGCGGCGGCAACATCGGCACCGAGTTCGTGGTGCGCGCGCCGGCCGACGGCTACACGCTGATCGTCAACTCGGTGGGCCCGATGGCCGTCAACCAGACGCTCTACAAGAACCTGCCCTACGACCCGCTGCGCGACCTCGTGCCCGTGGTGCAGATCGCCGACGTGCCCAACGTGCTGGTGGTGAACCCCGAGGTGCCCGCGAAGACGCTCGAGGAATTCATCGCCTACGCCAAGGCCAACCCGAACAAGCTCAACTACGGCTCGACCGGCATCGGCACCTCCTCGCACCTGTCGAGCTACATGCTCGGCAAGCGCATCGGCGCCGAGACGCTGCACGTGCCCTACAAGGGCGCCAACGCGCTCACCGACCTGCTCGCCGGCCGCATCCAGTTCATGTTCGCGACCATTCCCTCGGTGATCCCGCACATCCGCGCGGGCAAGCTGCGCGCCATCGCGGTCAGCAGCCTCAAGCGCTCGCGCTCGCTGCCCGACGTGCCGACCGTGGCCGAGAAGGGCTTCGGCGACTTCTCGGCCGGCTCCTGGTTCGGCTTCTTCGCGCCCAAGGGCACGCCCGCGCCGGTGATCGCGCTGCTCAACAAATCGGTCAACGACGCGCTGCCCTCGCTCGAAGCGCAGATGATCCGCGAGGGCGCCGACCCGGTGGGCGGCACGCCCGAGCAGTTCGGAAAGTTCACGCGGCAGGAGTACGAGAAATGGAAGAGCATCGTTCGCGAGTCGGGCGCGACGGCCGAATGAGCGGGCCGCTGCGCATCCTCATGACCGAGGCCGCCGCGCGCCAGGCGGGCACGGGCCTGGCCGAGGCGCTGGCCGGCCGGGCGCACGTGGTGGTGGCCGAGGGCGGGGATGCCGACGTGGCCTTCGTCTCGCGCGACGTCACGGGCCTGTCGACCAAGCATGAGCTGCTGCCGCACACCCGGCGCTTCCACGACGCGCTGCGCCATGCACCCTCGCTGCGCTGGGTGCATGCCCATTCCTCGGGCGCCGACCGGCCCGTGTACGGCGAACTGCGCGCGCGCGGCGTCGAGGTCACGACCTCCTCGGGCGCCAATGCGGGCGTGGTGGTGCAGACCGCGCTGGCCGGCGTGCTGATGCTCGCGCGCCGCTTCCCGCAACTGCTCGCGGCGCAGCGCGAGAAGACCTGGGCGCCGCTCGTGGGCAGCGGGCTGCCGCGCGACCTCGCGGGCCAGACCGCGGCGATCGTGGGCTGGGGCCCGATCGGCCAGGGGCTGGGCACGCTGCTGTCGGCGCTCGGACTGCGCGTGGTCTCGGTGCGCAGCAGTGACCATGCAGCGCTGGCGCCCGCCATCGAGAGCGTGCGCTTCGAGGACATCGGCCGGGTGCTGCCGCGTGCCGACTGGCTGCTGCTCGCCTGTCCGCTGACCGAACGCACGCGCGGGCTCGTCGATGCGGCCGCGCTCGCGCTGCTGCCACCGGGCGCGCGGCTCGTGAACGTCGCGCGCGGCGAGGTGGTCGACGAGCCCGCGCTGATCGAGGCGCTGCGCGGCGGCGCGCTCGCCGGGGCCTATCTCGACGTGTTCGCGCACGAGCCGCTGCCCGCCGACTCGCCGCTGTGGTCGCTGCCGAACGTCATCGTCACGCCCCACACGGCCGGCCATTCGGACGGCAACGAGGCGCGCGTGGCCGCCCTCTTCCTCGACAACCTGCGGCGCTGGAACGCCGGCCTTCCTCTGCTGAACCGGGTGGCCTGACCACCCTCTTCATAACAACACCAAGATCCCACGACCATGAAAAGACAAGCCTTCCTCCACACCACCCTCGCGACCCTGCTGTTCGCCGCGGGCACCCTGCCCGCGCTCGCCGCCGACTGGCCGGGCAAGCCCATCACCCTCGTCGTGCCCTTCGTTGCGGGCGGCACCACCGACATCGTCGCGCGCACCGTGGGCCAGAAGCTGTCGGAATCGCTCAAGCAGCCGGTGATCGTCGACAACCGCGGCGGCGCGGGCGGCACCGTGGGCGCGACCCTCGCGGCCAAGGCGCCGGCCGACGGCTACACGCTGTTCCTCGCCACCATCGCGCATGCGATCGCGCCGGGCCTCTACAAGAAGCTGGCCTACGACTTCCAGCGCGACTTCGACCCGGTGGCGCTGGTGGCCTCCACGCCCAACGTGCTGATCGTCAACGACAAGGTGCCCGCGAAGACCGTGGCCGAACTCGTGGCCTACATCAAGGCCAATCCCGGCAAGGTCAACTTCGGCTCGGCCGGCAACGGCAGCACCGAGCACATCTCGGGCGAGCTGTTCCGCGCGATGACGAAGACCGAGATCGTGCACGTGCCCTACAAGGGCGGCGCGCCGATGATGGCCGACCTGATGGGCGGCCAGATCCAGATGGCGATCGAGACCAGCCCCTCGGCCTCGCCGCACATCAAGGCCGGCAAGGTGCATGCGCTGGCCGTCACCACCAGGGCGCGTTCGCCCGCCTACCCCGGCGTACCCACGCTCGACGAAGCCGGCCTCAAGGGCTACGACATGACGACCTGGTTCGCGCTGATGGCACCGCACGGCACGCCGCCCGAGATCGTGCAGCGGCTCAATGTCGAGCTCGCGCGCGCACTGCAGCAACCCGATGTCGTGAAGCGCTTCGAAGAACAGGGCGTGACGGCCGGCCACATGAAGCCGGCCGAGCTCGCGGCCTTCATCGGCAGCGAGACCACCAAGTGGGTCAAGGTGGCGAAGGAATCGGGCGCGACGGCCGAATAGCCCACGGCTCGTGTGAACGGGTCGGACATCGCCCTACGGTCAGGGCGGAAACCCGCTTGCGGCCGCGGCGGGCGATGTCTGCAGAATGGGCGCCCATGCACGTCGGAAAAAAAGCCCCGCTCCTCTTTCTTGCCCTCGGTCTCCTCGCCAGCCTCCTCGCCTCCGCCCAGTCCCCCGTCTCGCCCGCCCCGGCCGCCACCGATCCGCGCATCGAAGCGCTGATCGCGCGCATGACGGTCGAGGAGAAGGTCGGCCAGTTGAGCCTCTACGGCCCGGCCGACACCAACATCCCCGGCAACCCGCAGGCCAACCGGCGCAATGCGCAACTCGAGGCCGACGAGGTGCGCGCGGGCCGCGTGACCGGCCTCTTCAACAACGAGGGCCTGACGCGCAAGCGCGAGCTGCAGCGCATCGCGGTCCAGGAATCGCGCCTGGGCATTCCGCTGATCTTCGGCGCCGACGTGATTCACGGCTTTCGCACCATCTTCCCGATGCCGCTGGCCGAGGCCGCGAGCTGGGAACCCGCGCTGGCCGAGCGCACCGCGCGCGCGGCCGCGGTCGAGGCCAGCGCCGACGGCTTCCGCTGGACCTTCGCGCCCATGGTCGACATCGCGCGCGATGCGCGCTGGGGCCGCGGCATCGAGGGCGTGGGCGAGGACCCGCTGCTCGCGAGCCGCTTCGCCGCCGCGCGCGTGCGCGGCTTCCAGGGCGACGACCTGTCGCGCGCCGATGCGCTGCTCGCCACGCCCAAGCATTTCGCGGGCTACGGCGCGGCCGAGGGCGGGCTCGACTACAACACCGTCGACATCTCCGAGCGCACGCTGCGCGAGGTCTACCTGCCGCCATTCCGCGCCGCGCTCGACGCGGGCGCGCTGTCGCTGATGAGCGGCTTCCACGAGATCTCGGGCATTCCCTCGACCGCCAACCCGGCCCTGCTGACCGGCGTGCTGCGCGGCGAGTGGGGCTTCCGCGGCTTCGTGGTGTCGGACTACACGGCCGACGAGGAGCTGATCGCGCACGGCTACGCGGCCAACGGCCGCGAGGCCGCGAAGCAGGCCTTCCTCGCGGGCACCGACATGAGCATGCAGAGCGGCCTCTACATGCGCGAGCTGCCGGGCCTGGTGGCCGCGGGCGAGGTGCCGATGGCGCGGCTCGACGACGCGGTGCGCCGCGTGCTGTACGCCAAGCTCAGGCTGGGCCTGTTCGACCAGCCGATGCGCGGCCTCGACGGCCCGCCGGCCGCGCAGCGCGCCGAGGACCCGGCCTTCATCGCGCTGGCGCGAGAGAGCGCGCGCCGCTCGATCGTGATGCTGAAGAACGAGGGCGCGCTGCTGCCGCTCGCGAAGACCGGCACCAAGGTCGCGCTGATCGGCCCCTTCGCCTCGGGCACGCAGGACCTGCTGGGTGCCTGGAGCCTGTTCCCGGGCCAGAGCGCGCCGGTGGGCATCGACCAGGGCCTGCGCGCCGCGCTCGGCGACGCGGCGTCGCTCACGGTCACGCGCGGCTCGAACGTCGAGTCGCTGCTGCCCGGCGGCATCGAGGCCGCGGTGGCCGCGGCGCGCCAGGCCGACGTGGTGGTGCTGGCCATCGGCGAAGGCGAGCGCATGTCGGGCGAGTCGCGCTCGCGCGCCGACATCGGCCTGCCGCTGGTGCAGCAGGCGCTGGCCGAGGCGGTCGCGGCCACCGGCAAGCCGATCGTCGTGCTCTTGAGCAACGGCCGCGCGATGGCGCTGCCGCCGGTGGTGCGCGATGCGCGCGCGATCCTCGTGACCTGGTTCCTCGGCGTGCAGACCGGCCACGCGATCGCCGACGTGCTGTTCGGCGACTTCAACCCCTCGGGCCGGCTGCCGGTGAGCTTTCCGCAGGCGGCGGGACAGGTGCCCTACTACTACGCCCACAAGCGCACCGGCCGGCCGCTGCCGAGCGACGCGCCCGGCACCGCCTTCAAGACGCGCTACATCGAGACCCCCAACGAGGCGCTCTATCCCTTCGGCTTCGGCCTGGGCTTCGCGCCGGTGCGCTACGACGGCGTCGCGCTCGACAGCGAACGGTTGTCCATGGCCGACGGCACGCTGCGCGTGCGCGCCACCGTCACCAACACCGGCCAGCGCGAGGCCGAGGAGGTGGTGCAGCTCTACATCGCGCAGCGCACCGCGAGCGTGACGCGGCCGGTGCGCGAGCTCAAGGACTTCCGCAAGCTGCGCATCGCGCCCGGTGCCTCGGTGCAGGTCGAGTTCGCGCTGCGCGCGGCCGACCTGGCCTTCATCGGCCGCGACCTGCGGCCCACCGTGGAGCCCGGCGACTTCGACCTGTGGGTGTCGCCCTCGGCCGTGGGCGGGCTGCACGCGCGCTTCGCGCTGGTGCCTTGAAGCTCAGCCGCGCGGCGGCAGGAACGACAGGTCCACGTGGTAGCGCTTCGGATTCGCGGGATCGACGTAGACCGCGATCCGGCGCCCGCTCAGGTGCCGCGTGGGATCGAACCAGATGTTGGCGCTGCGGAACTGCCGCAGCTCGCGCCCGAAGCCGGCGCGCGCCTCGACGATGGCGCGGTAGGGATGCCGGCCGTTGACCTGGAACGTGGTGTTGAGCTCGACCTCGCGCAGCTCGGCATCGATGCGCTGGCCGTGCTGCAGCAGCCAGGCCGCGCGCTTCGCATTGCGCTCGCCGACGAACAGGATGCCGCCGCCCACGCCCGCGAACATCAGGCCCAGCAGCGTGAGCAGCCACTTGGCCTCGTTGGGCACCACGATCGCGATGACCAGCAGGCCCAGGCCGACGGCGATGAAGATCCACTTGAGCAGCGTCAGCGACGTGTTGTGCATGAGGGGTACGGCGGGTTGCGGGGAGACCGCTGCGTTATAGCAGGGCCTCCTCTCCACCCGCGCCCTCAGTCGAACACGCCCGTGAGCGCCACGCGCGTCACCACGCCCGAGCTGCTCGCGCCCACGCCGAGCGTGACGCTGTAGCGGCCGTCCTGCGAGGTGTGGCGCAGCGAGCCGCCGATCGCGCTCTCGCTGCGGTAGTTGCCCAGGCCCACCGCGTAGCTGATCTTGCCGGGCACCATCGGCGCGGCCTCCATCGCGGCCACGCTGGCGATGCCGGCGTAGGCACGGCGGGCCGTGTCGTCGATCTGGCCCTGCAGGCGGCTGGCCGTGAGGTCGGTGTAGGCCTTGCCGATCGGCAGGCCCTGCGCGGCCACGGTGTCGGTGTAGGCATTGGCCTGGCTCACGCCCTCCTTCACCATGCCCTGCACCTGGCCGACGTTGGTGGCGTCGGTGGGCGCGCTGCCCGGGGCCACGCCGGTGATCTGGCGGTTGCCCAGCGCCACCTCGCCCAGCGACGACTGCACGCCGGCCATGCCGATGGCGGTGTAGTTGGCGAGCGCGCCGCGCGTGGTCGCGCTGCCGGCACCGAGCGCCACGCTGTTCGCATGGTTCACGGTCGCGCCGTTGCCGATCGCCACGCCCGAGTCCTCGAAGGCCTGCGCATTGGTGCCGATGGCCAGCGCGTTGTCGGCACTGGCGCGCGCGCCGGCGCCGATCGAGGCGGTCTGGTTCGCGCTCACGTAGGCGCCCGAGCCCGAGCCGATCGCGATGTTGTCGTTGCCGCGCACGTGCTGGCCCGCGCTGTTGCCCTGCGCGAGGTTCGAGTTGCCGCTGACCGCCTGGCCCGCCATCGTGCCCGAGGACAGGTTGTTGCTGCCCTGCACGCCGCCGCCCGCGGCCTGGCCGGTGGCGATGTTGTTGTTGCCCGAGACGCCCGCGCCGGCCTGCATGCCCGAGGCCTGGTTGCCCACGCCCGTGACGCCCGCGCCCGAGCCCTGGCCCATCGACAGGTTGTTGCTGCCGTTGACGTTGTTGCCCGCGCCCGTGCCGTAGGCCTGGTTGCCGTTGCCCTTGACGTTGCTGCCGGCACCGGTGCCGTAGGCCTCGTTGTCGTTGCCGGTCACGTTCTGGCCGGCGTTCTGGCCGGTCGCGTCGTTGCGGCTGCCGGTGACGTTCGAGCCGGCCGCGTAGCCGGTCGAGTTGTTGTAGTCACCGGTCACGTTCTGGCCCGAGCTGCGGCCCATGGTCTGGTTCCAGCCGCCGTTGACGTTGGTGCCCGCGTAGTAGCCGATCGCCTGGTTGGCGTTCTTGCCCGACACGTTGCTGCCCGCGCCCTCGCCGATGGCCAGGTTCCAGTTGGTGCCGACGTTGTTGCCCGCGCCCTCGCCGAGCGACACGTTGTTGCTGCCCGTCACGTTGCTGCCGGCATTGGTGCCGATGCCGGTGTTGTCGCTGCCCGTGACCTTGTTGCCGGCGCCGTTGCCCATGGCGTTGTTGTTGCTGCCGGTCACCGTCATGCCGGCGTTGGTGCCGGTGGCGTTGTTGTCGCTGCCGGTCACGCCGCTGCCGGCATGGAAGCCGGTGGCGTTGTTGTGGTCGCCGGTGACGTTGTCGCCCGCGCTGCGGCCGATCGACTGGTTCCAGCCGCCCTTGACGTTCTGGCCCGACTCGAAGCCGATGCCCACGTTGGCATTGCCGCCCGACACGTTGGTGCCGGCGTTGTTGCCGATCGCGAGGTTCCAGTTGGTGCTGACGTTGTTGCCGGCGCCCAGGCCGATCGAGATGTCGCTGGTGCCGGTGACGTTGCTGCCGGCGCCCTGCCCGATGGCCTGGTTGGTGGAACCGGTCACGTTGTTGCCGGCGTTCTGGCCGATGGCCTGGTTGCCGCTGCCGTTGACCGTCTTGCCCGCGCCCTCGCCGATCGCCTGGTTGTTGCTGCCGGTGACGCCGGTGCCGGCACCGGTGCCGATCCCGAGGTTGGCCTTGGCCGGGTCCCAGACCACAGGCACCGTCTGCGCCAGGGCCGGGCCGCAGATCGCGGCCAGGGCGAGCGATGCGCCGAGCAGGCTCGCGCCGCGCGGCATGCGCTTGTTCTTCTTCATGGTGTTTCTCCTCGTCGGTTGGAAGGCGCGCTCAGCCCTGCAGGTGCATCGCCATCGCCGGATCGCTCACGCCGGGCTTGCCGGTCTCGACCCGGCCCGCGAAGCGGCGCACCACGTTGTCGGCGGTCACGGTGAAGTCGTACCAGTGGCCGCTGTCCTTGAGCTCCCAGTGCAGCGTGCCCATGTCGCCCTTCGGCGCCTTGAGGGTCCAGGGACCGTCGGTGCGGTAGGCATTCGACTGCACGGTCACCGTGCCGTCGGCGCTGCCGTTGTTGTGCACCTTCACGTAGACATTGCCGGCCGCCGGGTCGTAGCAGACCTGCACCTCGGGCTTGAAGGCGGCCGAGTTCGAGGCCATCGCGTCGCCGCTGAAGCTGCGCACGAAGCCGTTGGTGCCGTAGACCCAGAGCTCGTACTTGCCGCCATCGGTGGCGCCGGTGTCCCAGTAGTCCTGCAGCTGCTTGCCGGCTTCCACCGTGTAGCGGCGCGGGATGCGGTCCAGGTGCAGCTTGTCGTAGACGTGGAACACCGCGCCCTGCTCGCCGGTGTTGCTGAAGATCAGCGAGACCAGGCCGCGCGCCTCGACGCGCGCGCTGGTGTGCAGCTCGTAGGGCAGCGCGCGCGAGAAGCGCGTGCCGGTCTCCTGGAACAGCGGCTTCGCGGGGCTGGGAGCCTTGGTGATGACGCCGGTGTTGCCCAGCGCCTTCTGCGCCAGGTTGATCGCGGGGTAGCCGCTGGTGTCGGGCAGCTTGGGCACCACCGGGTCGTTCGGGCTCACGAAGTCGAAGCAGCTCGTGAGGTCGCCGCAGACCGCGCGGTGCCAGGGGCTGATGGCGTCGATCGTGATGCCGAAGCGCTTCTCGAGGAAACGGCCCATCGAGGTGTGGTCGAACACCTGCGAGTTGACCCAGCCGCCCTTGCTCCACGGCGACACCACGTACATCGGCACGCGCGAGCTCAGGCCCCAGGGGCGGATCTTTCCGCTCACGGTGTCGGCGGCGGTGAGGTAGCTGCCGACCGAGGCGTCGAAGTACTCGCCGTCCAGCGGCACGGTGGACTTGCCCATCAGGTTGCCGTTGGCGTCGTACGAAGGCACCGCGGGCATCGCGAGGTGGTCGAAGAAGCCGTCGTTCTCGTCGAAGGTCACGAACAGCGCCGTCTTGCTCCAGACCGCGGGGTTCGAGGTCAGCGCGCCCAGCACGTCGGCGATGAAGTCGGCCGCGCCGGCCACGCCCTCGCTGCTGCCCGGGTGCTCGGCCAGCGCCTGCGTGGGCAGCACCCACGAGACCTGCGGCAGGGTGTCGTTCATCACGTCCTGCTTGAGCTGGGCCAGGAAGTTGGTGGCGCCGTCGGCCGCGGCGGGGCCGCCTGTGAGGCCGTGCTGGTAGATCGGCGAGCCGGGCTGCGCGGTGCGGAAGCTCTGGAAGGCCAGGCAGCCGTTCATGGCGCCGGTCCAGTTGTTGTTCATGTTCTGGTAGATGTGCCAGCTGATGCCGTTCTTCTGCAGCACGTCGGGCAGCGTGTCCCACTTGAACGCGTTGTTGACGTACTTGTAGTTGTAGGCGCCCGTGGTCGGGTCCTTCTGGCCGGTGCCGTCGGTCTCCTGCGCGCGGCCAGCGACCCAGTTCGACGGGCTCGGCCAGCAGCGCGAGTTGACGGGTTCCGAATCGGTGTCGGTGCTGTTGATGCCTTTCTTGCGCAGCTCGGGATTGAAGTTGGAACCCGACCAGAACACGATGCGGTTGGGATCGGTGCCCGTGAGGATCGAGCAGTGATAGCCGTCGCAGATCGTGAAGGCATCGGCCAGCGCGAACTGGAACGGGATGTCCTCGCGCAGGTAGTAGCCCATCGTCACCTGGTTCTTGAACTGGATCCAGCGGTCCATCTTCCCCTGCGCCCAGGCCGCCTGCTGGTCGGGAAAGTTGTGCGGAGCGCCCGAGCCGATCAGCGCGTTGGCGATCGTGGAGTCGCGGCGGAAGGGCTGGATCTCGGGCGCGCCGGCGGTCACGTCGGGCTGGAAGAACACCGACTTGCCGTTGGCCAGCGGGATCGGGAAGCGGTCGCCGAAGCCGCGCACGCCCTTCAGGGTGCCGAAGTAGTGGTCGAAGCTGCGGTTCTCCTGCATCAGGATCACGATGTGCTTGATGTCCTGGATGGTGCCGGTGTCGACGGCGGCCTCGACCGCCAGTGCCTTGCGGATCACGGGCGGGAGCATGGTGAGGGCCGAGGCCGCGCCGATGGCGCCGGCCGACTTGCGGAAGAAATCGCGACGGGAGGGGGTGTTCATGGGAGGTTCTTTCAACGCGGGGGCGAAGGGATGTCGGGACGAAGGCGCGGGCTCAGGGCGCGCACTTGAGCGCGGGCTGGGCCGGCGGGTTGCCGTTGCCGTTGTTGTTGCCGTCGCCGGCCGGCGGGGTCTGGCCCGGCGGCAGGAACGGCAGGCCGCCGCCCCCACCACCGCCGCCGCCGCAGGCGGCGAGGCTCAGGCACAGGAGAAGGCCTGCCGCAGCGAGGCCGTACCGGGAAGATGCTGTTTTCATGAGGGTTCCTTTTCGGATCGAGGGAGATGGGAGACGAAGGCGCGGCCGAGGCCGCTCCGCGCGGCGGACGGGCCGCGCGAGAGTTCGGACGAGAGGCGGGGAAAGGAAGCGGGCGCCGCGCACGCGGTGCCCGCTCGGACTCAGGGCTCAGCCATAGCGGCTGCGCAGCCGGGCGGCGACGCGGTCGAGCACCAGCACGGTCAGGAAGATCGCGATCAGGATCGTGCCGACGTGCGCGTAGTTGTACATGTCGTAGCGGCCCTTGAGCTCCTGGCCGATGCCGCCCGCGCCGACCAGGCCGACCACGGTGGCCATGCGCACGTTGCGGTCGAGCACGTAGAGCGTGTAGGCGATGAACTGCGGCATCACCTGCGGCAGCACCGCGAAGCGCATCACCTTGAGCTTGCTGGCGCCAATGGCGCGCAGCGCCTCCTGCGGCTTGTCGTCGGCGGTCTCGATGTCCTCGGCGTAGAACTTGCCGAGAAAGCCCGCCGAATGCAGCGCGAGGGCCAGCACGCCGGCGATCGGGCCGAAGCCGTAGGCCAGCACCAGGAACAGCGCGCTCACCAGCTCGGGCACCGCGCGGAACAGGCCGACCACGCTGCGCGCGAGGCCGTAGGCCAGGCGGTTGGGCGCGTAGTTCCTCGCGCTGCACCAGGCCAGCGGCGCGCTCAGCACGATCGCGATCAGCGTGGCCCAGACCGCGATCTCGAAGGTCTCGAGCATCTTCACCGCCACGTGCCACAGGTAGCCCAGCGGCTCGACCAGCACCTCGCGGCGCTCGACGCGGTCTTCCATCTGCAGGGTCTGGGGATTGAGCTTGGGCTCGTGCGTCTCGATCGTCTCGACGCGCGAGAACCAGGGCAGCCGGTTGCGGTCGAAGCCCTCGATGCGCGCGACCTCGGTCTGCTCGGAGATCTGCGGCGGGAACAGCGAGCGCGCGATCGAGCCCAGCCCCGAGAGCACCTGCGAGTCGTCGCGCAGGCCCACCGCGGCGAGCACGCCCTCGCCGGTCAGCGAGAGCATGCGGCCCAGTTCCACGCGCTGGCCCGCGAAGAAGCCCGCCACGAGTACCAGCAGCAGCACGAGCAGCGTGCGCGTGCCGAAGGGCCGCGGCAGGTCCCAGGCCGAGGCCGGGCGCGACGCACGCGCCTCGGGGGTCGTCGGGATCGTGTTCATCGCGCGAGCTCCAGGGCACCGGCATGCAGCGGCAGCGCCGCCTCGGGCTCGCCGGCCGGCGACGGCCGGGCCGCGGGGGCCGCATCGTCGCGGCCATAGATCGCATCGAAGACCTGCGGCTGGAACATCCGCGGCGCGCCGTCGAACACCACCACGCCGCGACGCAAGGCCACGATGCGGTCGGCGAACTCGCAGGCCAGTTCGACCTGGTGCAGGCTGCACAGCACCGTGGTGCCGCGCTCGCGCGCCTGCCGGCGCAGCAGCGACAGCACGTCATGGCTGGTCTGCGGATCGAGGCTGGCCACCGGCTCGTCGGCCAGCACCAGCGGCGGATCGAGCATGAAGGCGCGCGCGATGCCCACGCGCTGCTGCTGGCCGCCCGAGAGCTCGCTCACGCGGCGCAGCAGGTGCTCCTCGCCCAGGCCCACCGACTCGACCAGTTCGCAGGCCTTGCGCCGCTGCGCGTCGGTGAACAGGCCGAGTAAAGCGCGCCAGGTGCCCAGGGCCGGCAAGGCGCCGGCGAGCACGTTCTCGGCCACGCTCGAGCGCAGCACCAGGTTGAACTGCTGGTGGATCATGCCGATGCGCGGACGCACGCGCGCCAGCGAGCCCGCCGCGATGCGCACGCCCTCGACCCGCACCGTGCCCTGCGTGGGCACGACCAGGCCGTTGGCGGTGCGCAAGAGGGTCGACTTGCCCGCGCCCGAGGCGCCCAGCACCACGCAGAACTGGCCCGCCGGCACCTCGAGCGAGACGCCGCCGAGCGCGCGCGTGCCGTCGGGGTGGCGCATGGCGACCGATTCGAACTGCAGCATGGGCGTGCTTCCGGCGGCGGACTCTGCGGCGTGCGTGCGATCGCCGGCGATCAACGCTCGGCCGCCTTGGCGAGGATGCGGCCCTTGAGGTCGTCGGTCAGCAGGCCCAGCTTCTCGGCGGCGACGTTGAACTCCTCCTCGGAGAACCTGGTGTCGTAGCCGTCGATCTTGCCGCCGCCGTAGCCGCGGATCATGTCGGGCGTGACGCCGGGGGCCTTGTTCACGGTCTGGAAGGCGTCCTTGAGCTTGGTCTTCAGCGCCTCGGGCAGCTTGGAGTTCAGCGCCAGCGGCGGATAGGGAATGGCCATGCTCTTGGCGATCACCTTGATGGTCTTCGGATCGGCCGCGCCCTGCTTGACCGCCTTCTCGTACGAGTCGAACGAGAGCGAGGCCACGTCGACCTGGTCCTGCACCAGCGCCGCCAGGCTGCTGGCGTGGCTGCCGGTCATGCGGATCGCCGACAGGTCCTTGGCCGGGTCCATGCCGGCGTCGAGCAGCATCGCGACCTGGAAGGTGAAGCTCGAGGCCGAGTTCACGTCGCCGAAGGCCACGCGCTTGCCCTTGAGGTCCTTGATCGAAGCGATCGGGGCGTTGGCCTTGGCGAACATGCCGGCGTAGTAGACCGAGGCGCCCTTCTCCACGCCCACGGCCAGCAGCTGCGCGCAGCCGCGCTTGTGGGCCTGCACGTACGACACCGGGCCGAAGAAGGCGATGTCGGCGAGCTGGTTGCACATGCCCTCGACCACGGCGCCATAGGACTGGCCGACCTTGAGGTCGAAGTTCAGGCCGGTGCTGCGCGTGATGGCGTTGAACACCGGCGCGTAGTCGGCCTTGGTGCCCGACTCGGTGCCGCCGTCGGCGGGAATCAGCAGCACGCGCAGCGGATGTTCGCGCGAGCCGTCGGCCACGGACTGGGCATGGGACGGGAGGGCCAGCAGCGTGCTGAACGAGACCGCGGCGGCGGCGATGGCCAGGAGTTTCTTCATGATCGATTCCTTCGGTTCGGGGGCGTTTCTCGGGCGAGTGCCTCGCTCGGTTGCGTTGAACTTTAGAAGTCGAAGATGACAAGCAAATGAAATAAGCTCATTTGAAAATTAGCAATCAACTGAGCAATGTTCAATACAATCCCGCCCCACGGCCAGGACACCCCGCTCCCCCGATGGCCCGAACCGGAGATCCATGAAGAACATCGCATCCAAGACCCGGGCGCCGGGAGGCCCCGCGGCAGCGGACCTGGCACCGCTCGCGCAGGCGCGCCACCTGCTGCTCGACCTCGACGGCACGCTGGTGCGCCAGAACGAGGCCATCGACGGCGCGGCCGAGCTGCTCGAGCGTTTCGAGGGCCGCTTCGCGATCGTGTCGAACAACTCGACCCACACCGCCCAGGGCCTCGCGCTGCGGCTGCGCCGGCTCGGCCTGCGCGCGCCGCCCGAGCGCATCGTGCTGGCCGGCGAGCTCGCCGTGAGCCTGCTCGCGCGCCAGCACCCCACGGCGCGGCTGATGGTGGTGGGCACGCCCGCCTTGCAGCGCCATGCGCGCGCGCTCGGCTTCCGGCTGGTCGCGTCCGAGGCCGAATTCGTGCTGCTCGCGCTCGACATGCGCTTCAGCCATGCCCGGCTCGGCGCGGTGGCCAACGAGCTGCTGCGCGGCGCGCGGCTGGTGGTCACGAACGCCGACGCCACCCATCCGGGCCCGCATGGCCGCGTGGTACCCGAGACCGGCTCGCTGCTCGCGGCCGTGCTCACGGCCAGCGGCGCGCAGCCCTGGCGCATCGTCGGCAAGCCCGAGCCGCTGCTGTTCGAGGAGGGCCTGCGCTGCCTGGGCGCCGAGCCCGCGAGCACGGTGGTGATCGGCGACAACCCGGCCACCGATGCCGCGGGCGCCGCGCGGCTGGGCATGGCCTGCCTGCTGGTCGGCACCGCGCCCGAGGCGGTGGCGCCCTCGGTCGCCGGCCTGCTGCATGCGCGCGCCACGGCCGAGGTGACCGCCCTGCCCGCGCGGCCGACCGAGCGCAGCCGCCTCAGTACCGCTTGAGCGACAGCACGTCGAAGGTCTGGCGCAGCGTGCGCACCGAGGTGTCGTAGTCCGACAGCGCCAGGCAGGCGATCAGCACGTCGATGATCGCGAGCTGCGCGAGCCGGCTGGTCATGGCCTCGGTGCGGAAGTTGGTCTCGCGCGCCATGGTGAACAGCAGCACGTCGGCGAAGGCCTGGATCGGCGACTTGCCGAAGTTGGTGATGCACACGGTCGAGGCGCCGGCCTCCTTGGCCAGCCGCGTCGCGGTCACGGTCTCGTGCGTGCTGCCCGAGTGCGAGATGGTCAGCACCGCCACCCGCGAGTCGGTGAGCGAGGCGCTGATCGCCTGCACGTGCGAATCGACCACCACCTTCGCGTTGAGGCCGATGCGCAGCATGCGGTAGTGCGCGTCCTCGGCGATGGTGGCGGAGCTGCCGATACCGTAGATCTCGATGCGCTCGGCATCGCGCAGCAGCTTCACCGCGCGCTCCATCGAACCGGCGTCGAGCGTGGCCTGCGTGTCGTGCAGGGTCTGCACGTTGCTCTGGAAGATCTTGCGGATCACCGCGTCGGCCGCGTCCTGCGGATCGAGGTCCTCGTGGATGAACTGCACCGGCCGCACGATCTCCTGCGCGAGCGCGATCTTGATCTGCTGGAAGCCGGTGGCGCCGAGGTTCTTGCACAGGCCGACGATGCTGCCTTCGCTCGAGCCGGTGCGCTCGGCCACCTCGCTGACCGACATGTGGACCACCTCGCGCGGATTCTTCACGATGAAGTCGGCGATGCGCTGGCCCACCGGGCCGAGCGAGGACCAGAGGGTCTCGATGCGCGCGAGCACCGCGAACACCGGGGCGCCACCGGAGGCATCGGCGGCCGAGGCCTTGCCGTTGGGCGCGGGGGTGACGCTGGTGGACTTGGCGGTGGAGTTGCGCTTCATGGGCGGCGAGCTTACCCGCGCTCGATGGCGGTTTCGCGCATCCCTCAGTCGAGGCCGTGGAAGCTGCTGTCGTCGGGGCCGATGTGCGAGGGCGGCGTCCAGGCCGCGTCGCGCATCGAGCGGCTCACCAGTTTGTCCACGCCCAGCAGCGTGGCGAAGATCGCCATGCGCACCGGGATGCCGTTGTCGGTCTGGCGGAAGATCGCCAGCCGCGGATCGTTGTCGAGGTCGGTGCTCAAGTCGTGCGAGCCCGGGCGGCCGTCGCGCGGCAGCGGATGCATCAGCACCACGTCCTTCCGGCACGAAGCATCGACCAGCGCGCGGTCGATCGCGAAGGCCTGGTCGAAGCCCTCCAGCACCTCGTCGTGCGCGAAGCGCTCCTTCTGGATGCGCGTCGCGTAGACCACGTCGGCGCCGGCCAGCGCCCGCGCCGGCGCGGTGGCGGTCTCCACCACATGGCCGTTGCGGCTCACCAGCGCCACGATCTCCGCCGGCATCGCGAGCTGCGGCGGCGCGACCAGCGTGAACTTCAGGCCGCGGTACAGCGCGAGCAGCTTGATCAGCGAATGCACCGTGCGGCCGTACTTGAGGTCGCCGACCATCGCGACATGCGCGCCGTCGACCAGCTTGCCCAGGCGCGAGAACTCGCGCTGGATGGTGTAGAGGTCGAGCAGCGCCTGGCTCGGATGCTCGCCCGGGCCGTCGCCGCCGTTGATGACCGGCACGTTGGTGGCGCGCGCGAATTCGGCGACCGAGCCCTGCTCGGGATGGCGCACCACGATCGCGTCGGCATAGCCGCTGATCACGCGGCTGGTGTCGCGGATCGATTCGCCCTTGGCCATCGAGGAGAAGGTGAAGCCCGTCGTGTCGCAGACCGAGCCGCCGAGCCGGCAGAAGGCCGCGCCGAAGCTCACGCGCGTGCGCGTGCTGGCCTCGAAGAACAGGTTGGCCAGCACCGCGCCCTCGAGCACGCGGCTGACCTTGCGGCGGCGCGCGATCGGCTGCATCACGTCGGCGAGCCGGAACAGCTCATCGATGGCCTCGCGGTCGAACTGGGCCACCGACAGCAGGTGCTGCGCACCGTCGACATGGAGCGACCGGCGCAGCGCGCCATCCTGTGCGCTCTGCGTATATTCTCTGGGCCGCCCATTGGAGGCCAGGATCTCGCTCACGAAGCGCCGCGCGACTTCGGGCATGGCCCGGAATTCGTTCGACTCGTCGGGCAGCAGCCAGGCATCGAGCGCCCTTCTCCGGCTGCCGATGCGCTCGGCGAAGGCGTCGCGCGTCATGTTGAGCTGACGCATCGCGTCGCGGAGGAGCACCTGTTGCGGCATGTTCATGGGCCGCGAGTTTATACGCAATGCGTATATTTCGACAACGCCGTGGAAAAAAGCTGCTCGCCTTCGCTGCGCAGCAGCGTCACCAGCCGCCGCGCCGCGGGCGACAGATAGCCCTCCTTGCGGTAGGTGACACCCAAGTGGCGGCGCAGCGTGGTTTCCTTGAGCGGCACCTCGCGCAGCGTGCCCTCGCGCCCCGCCGCGCCCAGCGTGTGGCGCGACAGGAAGCTCAGCAGGTCGGTGCGCGAGATCAGCCGCGGCAGCAGCGGGATCGAGTTGGCGTTGACCTGCACGGTCGGCAGCGGCAGCCCGCGCGACTGGAAGGTCGCATCGAGCCACTGGCGGCTGGGAATGGGATCGGCCGGCAGCACCCAGCGCCATTGCAGCAGGGCCTTCATCGTGGGCCGCGGCATGTCGAACACCGGGTGCTGCGGACTGGCCGCGACCACCACCACGTCCTCGACGATCGAATGCGTGACGAAGGCCGGGTCGTGCTCGGGCATGAGGCCGATCAGCAGGTCGATGGCGCCTTCGCGCAGCCGCTCGCGCAGCGCCATGCTGGGCGCGACGGTGATGTCGATGCGCGTGTCGCCGGCCTCGGCCAGCAGCAGGTTGCAGACCTCGGGCAGCACGTGCTCCGCGGCGATGGGGCCGCTGCCGATGCGCACGTGGCCCGCGTTGCCCTTGGCGAAATCGCTGACCTCGCGCAACGCCTCCTCGGTGGCGCCGCGCAGCAGCCGCGCGCGCGCCAGCAGCACCTCGCCCACGGCGGTGAGCTGTATGCCGCGGCCCTTGCGCTCGAACAGCGCGCTGCCGAAGGCTTCCTCGAGCCGCTGCACGGCCTTGGTGAGCGCGGGCTGGGTGCGGCCGAGCTTGTCGGCGGCCTGGCCCAGATGGCCCGCGTCGGCCACCGCCTCGAAGTACTTCAGGTCGCGCAGCTGGATGTCCATTCATAGCTCCGAGGAATCATTGAATGAACATTATCGATTGGACGGAATGAGTTGGGCTTTCGAGAATCCGCCCCGCATCGCAAGGAGACCCATGAAGCCCACCGTCCTGGTGACCGCGCCGCGCCTGGCCAAGGCCGGCACCGACCTGCTCGCCGCGGCCGGCGCGCGCATCCTCTACCTCACGCACGCGGACAGCGCCGAGGAGGTCGAACGCCTGATGGCCAGCGAACCCGTCGACGCGGTCGTCTCGCGCACCGTGCCGCTGTCGGCGCGGGCCATCGCCGCCTGTCCCACGCTGAAGGTGGTCTCGAAGCACGGCGTGGGCGTGAGCAACATCGACGTCGAGGCCGCCACGGCGCGCGGCATCCCGGTCTACGTCACGCCCGGCGCCAACGCGCCCTCGGTGGCGGAGATGACGCTGGGCCTGATGCTCGCCGCCGCGCGCCGCATCGGCTGGATGGACCGCGAGCTGCACGAGGGCCGCTGGTCGCGTGCGCAGGACGGCGTCGAGCTGCAGGGCCGGACCCTGGGCCTGGTCGGCTTCGGCCAGGTCGGCCAGCGCGTGGCGCGCGTGGGCCTGGCGCTGGGCATGCGGGTGGCCGCGTTCGATCCCGCGATCGGCGAAGGCGCGGCCCCGGTGGCCGGCGTGCGCATGCTGCCCTCGGTCGAGGCGCTGCTGCCGCTGAGCGAGGTGCTGAGCCTGCACGTGCCGCTCAACCGCCGCACGCACCGGATGCTGGGCGCGGCGCAGCTCGCGGCCCTGCCGCGCGGCGCGATCCTCGTCAACACGGCGCGCGGCGAGGTGGTCGACGAGGCCGCGCTCGTCGACGCGCTGCGCAGCGGCCACCTGCACGCCGCCGGCCTCGACACGATGGCCGACGAGCCGCTGCCCGCGCACAGCCCGCTGGCGGCCCTGCCCAACGTGGTGCTCACGCCGCACGTCGGCGGCTCCACGCCGGCCGCGCTCGCGGCCATGGCCGAAGGCGCCGCGCGCAACGTGCTCGGCTGGCTGCAGGGCCGTCCCGCCGATCCCTCGGCCTGCGTGAACCCGCAGGTCCTTTCCTCCTCCATCCCCGCCCACGGAGTCAACGCATGACCACGCCCCTTTCCTGGCCGCCCGGCTACCGCATCAACCCACGCGCCGCAGGCCCCGATGCCGCCATCGTCGATGCCTTTCGCGCGCTGCCCGTGGCCGCCATCGGCGACGTGATGAGCCGCCACATCGGCACCGTCGGCCTGCGCCAGTACCACGCGCGGCTCGACACTGTGCTGTGCGGCCCGGCCGTCACCGTGCGCGTGCGGCCCGGCGACAACCTGATGATCCACAAGGCGCTGACGATGGTCGCGCCGGGCGACGTGCTGGTCGTCGACGGCGGCGCCGACCTCACGCAGGCGCTGGTCGGCGGGCTGATGCGCACCACCTGCATCGCGCGACAGCTGGCCGGCCTGGTCATCGACGGCGCGGTGCGCGACCTGTGCGAGTGGGCCGGGGACGGCATGCCGATCTTCGCGCGCGGCCACACGCACCGCGGCCCGAGCAAGGACGGCCCGGGCGAGGTGAACGTGCCCGTTTCGTGCGCGGGCCTGGTCGTGCTGCCGGGCGACCTGGTGGTGGGCGATGCCGACGGCGTCATCGCCGTGCCGGCCGCCGAAGCCGCGAGCGTGCTCGAGAAGACGCGCGCGCACCTGGCCCGCGAGGCGGCAATCCGCGAGGCCAACCGCGCCGGCACCGCCGATCCCGAGCGCTTCGACGCCGTGCTGCGCGCCAAGGGCCTGCCGGTCTGAGCCCCGCCCCCGCCGAGAGAGCCACGAGAACCCAAGGAGACAAGACATGGACCGAAGAAATTTCCTGCAGGCCACCACCCTCGCCGCGCTGGCCCCGGCCGCCGGCATGGCGCGCGCGCAGAACGACTGGCCGCAGAAGCCGCTGCGGCTGGTGGTGCCCTTCACGCCGGGCGGCGGCACCGACGCCACCTCGCGCCTGATCGCCGAGCGGCTCACCGTGCTCGAGCGCTGGACGGTCGTCATCGACAACAAGCCGGGCGCCGCCGGCAACATCGGCCTCGACGCCGTGGCCAAGGCCGCGCCCGACGGCTACACCATCGGCATGGGGCAGACCTCGAACCTCACGATCAACCCCTGGCTCTATCCGAAGATGCCCTTCGACGCCTTGAAGGACTTCACGCCCATCGCCGAAGTGGCGGCGCAGCCCGTGGTGCTGGCGGTGCGCGCCGACTCGCCGCTGCGCACCCTGGCCGACTTCGTCAAGGCCGCCAAGGCCAGGCCGGGCCAGTTCAGCATCGCGCAGGCCGGCAGCGGCACGGTCGGCCACCTGGCCGGCGAGATGCTCGCGCGCCGCGCGGGCCTCCAGGTGCTGCAGGTGCCGTACAAGGGCGCGGGCCCGGCCATGACCGACCTGCTGGGCGGACAGATCGGCCTGTATTTCGGCAGCAGCGTGTCGGTGATGCCGCAGCTCTCGGGCGGCAAGGCGCGCGCGCTGGCCGTCACCTCGGCGCAGCGGCTGCCCGCGCTGCCCGACGTGCCCACGGTGGCCGAGCAGGGCTTCCCGGGTTTCGAGGCGACGACCTGGGTCGGGCTGGTCGGTCCGGCCGGACTGCCCGCCGACGTGGTGGCGCGCCTCAACGCCGCCGTGGTGAAGGTGGTGGCGCGCAAGGAGGTGCAGGACAAGCTCGCGCTGGAAGGCAGCGTCCCCGTCACCGGCACGCCGCAGCAGTTCGATGCCTACATCCGCGCCGAGCACGCCAAGTGGGGCGCGCTGATCCGCGACGCCGGCATCAAGCTGGACTGAAGCGCATGGACCGGATCGACTGCGCCGTGATCGGCGCCGGCGTGGTGGGCCTCGCGATCGCGCGCTCGCTCGCGCTGGCCGGGCGCGAGGTGGTGATCCTCGAGGCCGAGCACGCCATCGGCACGCACACCAGCGCGCGCAACTCGGAGGTGATCCATGCGGGTCTCTCGTACGCGCCGGGCTCGCTCAAGGGAAGGCTGTGCGTGGCCGGCAAGGCCGCGCTGTACGCCTATTGCGCCGAGCGCGGCATCGGCCACCGGCGCATCGGCAAGCTGATCGTGGCGGTGGAGGACGCCGAGCTGCCCGAGCTCGACAACTACCTGAAGCTGGGCGCGGCGCACGGCGTGACCGACCTGCGCCTCATCGGCGCGGCCGAGGCGCGCGAGATGGAACCCGAGGTGGCGTGCGTGGGCGCGCTGCATTCGCCCTCGACCGGCATCGTCGACAGCCACGCGCTGATGCTGTCGTACCTGGGCGATGCGGAACGCGCGGGCGCCGCGCTCGCATTGCACAGCCGCGTGCTGGCCGCGCGCCCGACCGCGGACGGCATCGTGCTCGACGTGGGCGGCGCCGAGGAGACGAGCGTGTTGTGCGGCACGGTGGTGAACGCCGCCGGCCTGGGTGCGCAGGCGGTCGCCTCGCGCATCGAGGGCATGCCGGCCGAACGGGTGCCGCCGCTGTACCACGCGATCGGCCACTACTTCTCGCTCGCGCGGCCGTCGCCGTTCCGCCATCTCGTGTACCCGGCGGGGCGCGATGGCGCATTGCGCGCGCACGTGACGCTGGACCTCGGCGGCCAGTGCCGGTTCGGCCCCGACCTGGGCTGGCGCGACGGCGTCGACTACGGCTTCGATGCCTCGCGCGAAGCGGTCTTCTATCCCGCGGTGCGCCGCTACTACCCCGGCCTGCGCGACGGCGAGCTGCAGCCCGGCTACACCGGCATCCGCCCGCGCCTCGCGGGACCGGGCTCGTCGATGCACAACACGGCGACGGACTTCGTGATCCAGACGCCGCGGGTGCACGGGATACCCGGACTGGTCAACCTGTTCGGCATCGAGTCGCCGGGGCTGACCGCTTCGCTCGCGCTGGGCGTGCACGTGGCGGGGCTGGTGTCGGCGATGGGCTAGACAAAAAAAACGGGCCCGAAGGCCCGTTCCTGTCGGCACCCGAGGTGCCATGGCTGCGGCGCTGGCTCACAGGCCGGCTTGGCGCGTGAACGACACGCTGGGCTTCTTGTAGGCTTGCGGCACTTCGTCGCGGTAGAAGGCGCGGCGGTCCAGGCTTTGCAGCGGATCGTGGGCCTTGGCAACGGCTTCGGCACGGACGGCCGAGCGATCGGCGGTCGAGCTGAAGGGTTGCGCACCGGCGGTGGCACCTTCGCTGTAGGCGTCGCCGGCACGGGCGGCGGCCACGGCTTGCGATTCGACTTCGGCACGCGAGACGGTGGAGTGCACGGTGTGGACGCCGTCATAGGTTTCGGCATGTGCGCCGGTGGCGGCAAGCAGGGCAACGGCAACGGCGGCGAGGATCTTCGAGGCGGTCATTTGGTATCTCCTTCAGGTTGAACGGTGGTTTGTCCGTGAGGAGAAGTTTGATCCTGTTCGACCCTTTTGAATCACCGCAAAAAGAATCACGGCGTTCGCCGTTTCGAAACAATCAATAAAGTTTTGGGCAAGTTTCACGCATGCGAGCGGGCCACCGAATCTACCCTCTTCATAGGGAGATCGGCCGAAAGAACTACTTTCACGCATCCTTTGCATGCCTCCGACGCATGCATGAAAACTTGCCAAATCCTCAATGCGAGATCATCCAGGGCCGCCGCGACGGTGCCGACTTGGCACCGTTCGACGCGGTCACCGTGGCACCGCGGCGCGCATTCGTCGAGCAGCATCCGCAGCCCGATGGATGGCGCAATCGCGCGTAGTCGCGCGAGCTCGCGGGCTCGTGCCTTGCGCGCTCGTTGGTGGCCATCGCGAGGCGCGTGTCGGCCGCCATGAGCGCGAGGCGCGGTGCGGCCGAGAGCACGCGCGGCGAGGCGCCGCCGCAGTCGGGGCAGGCGGCGGGCTCGTCGCGCAGCGCCGAGGGGCGCAGCGCCTCGAAGCCGCCGCAGCGTGCGCAGTCGTAGTCGTAGGTGGGCATGCGGCTTCCTTCTCCAATGCCTCAGCGCAGGTCGGGCGACAGCGGCATGTCGACGCTGCCGTCGATCATCTTCACCGGCCCGGTGGCGTTGGGATTGATGTCGAAGTCGAAGATGCCCGTGGGCAACCACAGCGTGGCGCAGGAGTTGGGCACGTCGACCACGCCGCTGATGTGGCCCTGCACCGGTGCCGTGCCGAGGATCGAGTAGGCCTGCGCGCCCGAGTAGCCGAACTTCTTCAGGTACTCGATGGCGTTGAGGCAGGCCTGGCGGTAGGCGACGTTGACGTCGAGGTAGTGCTGCTTGCCGCTCTCGTCGACCGAGATGCCCTCGAAGATCAGGTAGTCGTTGTATTGCGGCGTGATGGGGCTGGGTTTGAAGATCGGGTTCTTGATGCCGTACTTGGCCATGCCGCCCTTGATCAGCGAGACCTTCATGTGCACCCAGCCGGCCATCTCGATGGCGCCGCAGAAGGTGATCTCGCCGTCGCCCTGGCTGAAGTGCAGGTCGCCCACGCTGAGGCCCGCGCCGTCGACGTAGACGGGGAAGAACACCTTCGAGCCGCGCGACAGATCCTTGATGTCGCAGTTGCCGCCATGCTCGCGCGGCGGGACGGTGCGCGCGCCCTCGGCCGCGGCCTTGGCACGCGCCTCGCCGGTCATCTTGCCCATGTGGGCGGTGCCCGCGAACGGCGGGTTGGCCAGGCCCGGCACGCGATCGGGGTCGGTCGCGATCAGCGCCTTCTCGCGCTCGTTCCACATGTCGAGCATGGGCTTGTCGGGCAGGCAGCCGATGAGGCCCGGATGGATCAGGCCCGCGAAGTTCACACCGGGGATGTGGCGCGAGCTGGTGAACATGCCCTTGAAGTCCCAGATCGATTTCTGCGCCTCGGGAAAATGATCGGTGAGAAAGCCGCCACCGTTCTTCTTCGAGAAAAATCCGTTGAAGCCCCAGAGGCTGTCCTGCTTGGCGCCGATGTCGAGAAGATCGACCACCAGCAGGTCGCCGGGCTCGGCGCCCTTCACGCCCACGGGGCCCGAGAGGTAGTGCACGGTGCTCAGGTCGATGTCGCGCACGTCGTCGGCGCTGTCGTTGTTCTTGATGAAGCCGCCGGTCCAGTCGAAGGTCTCGAGGATGAAGTCGTCGCCGGGATTGACCCAGCAGGCCATCGGAATGTCCGGGTGCCAGCGGTTGTGGATCATCTCGTTCTCGGTGGGCGACTTGGTCAGATCGACCTTGATCAGCGTGTCCGTCATTGCAGTGGCTCCTGGTTGGGGTTGTGGTTAAACAGAGAGATAGGCCTTGATGCGCTCGACATCGGTCTTGTCGCGCGCGGTCTCGTGCACGAGGCGCCCGCCTTCGATCACGAACAGGCGGTCGGCCACGTCCATCGCGAAGCTCAGCACCTGCTCCGACACGACGATGGTCAGGCCGCGCAGCTTGCGGATCTCGTTGAGCGCCTTGGCGATGTCCTTGATGATCGAAGGCTGGATACCCTCGGTGGGCTCGTCGAGCAGCAGCACCTTGGGATCGGTGACGAGGGCACGCGCGATGGCCAGCTGTTGCTGCTGCCCGCCCGAGAGGTTGCCGCCCTTGCGCCGGCGCATGTCCCACAGCACGGGAAAGAGCGCGTAGATCTCCTCGGGGATGCGGCGGGTCCTGGAGTTCTCGAGGCCGGTCTCGATGTTCTCCTCGACGGTCAGGGTCGGGAAGATCATGCGGCCCTGTGGCACGTAGGCGATGCCTTTGGCAACGCGCCTGAAACTCTCGTCGCGCGAGACGTCCTGGCCCGCCACCTCGATGCGGCCGCTCTTCAAGGGGAGCACGCCCATGAGGCTCTTGAACAGCGTGGTCTTGCCCATGCCGTTTCTTCCCATGATGGCGACGGTCTCGTTGGCCATGCCCTCGAACGAGATGCCGTGCAGGGCTTCGCTCTGGCCGTAGGCTACGTGGAGGTTTTCTACCTTGAGGTTGATGTTGCTCATTTGCCTGGCCTCTGTTTGGGTGCGTTCTTTGTCTGGGGTGCTGCTGTTCGGGGCGCGTGCACAGGACAGCGGGTACTTCCCTCCGCGAATGTCCCCCGGCCTTCGGCCTCCTCCTTGATTTCGCTGCGGGAAGCACCCACTGCCCTGTGCACGGAGGCGCAGCAGTTGTGCGGGCCGGTTCACCCGCCCTGCCCCAGGCTCACGTCGACGGGGTACTCCCCGCAGCGAAATCAAGGAGGAGCCGAAGGCGGGGGACATTCGCGGAGGGGAGTACCCCGTCGGCGTGAGCCCGCTCCAACCGACGAACACTCGGCACAACGAGAAAACTCATCAATGCCCCAGATAAACATCGATGACCTTCGGATCCGCCTGCACCTTCTCCATCGGCCCCTCGGCCAGGATCTTTCCCTGGTGCATCACAGTGACCTTGTGCGCGATCTGCTTCACGAAAGCCATGTCGTGCTCGATCACGATCACCGCGCGGTTCTGGCAGATGCGCTTGAGCAGCTCGGCCGTGAGCTCGCGTTCGCGCGCGCTCATGCCGGCGATGGGTTCGTCGAGCATCAACAGCTCGGGTTCCTGCATCAGCAGCATCCCGATCTCCAGCCACTGCTTCTGGCCATGGCTCAGCAGGCCCGCCTCGGTGTCGAGCCGGTCGGCCAACCCGATCTCCGTCGCCACGGCCTGCACGCGTGCCTTGACCTCGTCGTCGCACTGGAAGGCCAGCGCGCCGAACACCGAGCGGCCCTTGGGAAATGACACCTCGAGGTTCTGGAACACGCTGAGGTTCTCGTAGATCGAGGGTGTCTGGAACTTGCGCCCGATGCCCAGCCGCACGCGCTTGTGCTCGGCCATCTTCGTCAGCTCCGTGTTCTTGAACTTGATGCTGCCGCTGCTCGCGCGCGTCTTGCCGCAGATCAGGTCGAGCAGCGTCGTCTTGCCGGCCCCGTTCGGGCCGATGATCACGCGCAGCTCGTTGCGGTCGATGTAGAGCGTGAGGTCGTCGATGGCCTTGAAGCCGTCGAAGGACACGCTGAGGTCTTCCACGGCGAGCGCGAAATCGGTGTTGCTCATGGTCGGTCTCCGGTTCAGGCGCGCTGGCTGCCCACGCCTTCGGGCAGCGTGGGTTCTGGCTCGGGTGTGGGCGCGGGCGCGACGGGCGCCGCGGCCACCGCGGGCGGCTTGACCGCGGCCTCGCGCAGCGCCTGGCGGCGCGACTTCCACCACGGGCGGATCTTTTCTTCCCACAGGCCCGCCAGGCCCATCGGGAAAGCCATCGTCACGCCGATGAAGAGCCCCGCCATCAGGAACAGCCACAGGTCCGGGAAGCTCTCCGAGAACAGCGTCTTGCCCGCGTTCACCAGCAGCGCTCCGTAGACCGCGCCCACCAGGCTCATGCGGCCGCCCACCGCGCAGAAGATCACCATCTCGATCGAGGGCACGATGCCCACGAAGCTCGGCGACATGAAGCCCACCTGCAGCGCGAACATCGCGCCGCCGATGCCCGAGAGCCCGGCCGCCAGGCAGAAGGTGAAGACCTTGAAGTTCGACACGTCGTAGCCCGAGAAGCGCACCCGGTCTTCCTTGTCGCGCATCGCCAGCAGCAAGGTGCCGAGCTTGCTGGTCTGGACCCAGCGGCACAGCACAATGGCCGCCACCAGCAGCGCCACGCAGACGTAGTAGAGGATGTACTTCGCGCTGTCGGTGCGCGTGTCCCAGCCCAGCATCGTCTTCAGGTCGGTCATGCCGTTCACGCCGCCGGTGTAGCCCTGCTGGCCGATGATCAGCACCGTGAGGATCAGCGCCACCGCCTGCGTGATGATCGCGAAGTAGACCCCGCCCACGCGGCGCTTGAACATCGCGAAGCTGATCAACCAGGCCAGTGCCATCGGCACCGCCACCACCAGGATCAAGGTCAGCGGCAGGCTCTTGAACGGCAGCCAGAACGCCGGCAGCGCCGTGATCTGGTTCCAGTCCATGAAGTCCGGAATGCCGGGCGTCGACTGGATCTTGGTCGACACCGGATCGGAGGCCTCGAGCTTGAGGAACATCGCCATCGCGTAGCCGCCGAGCCCGAAGAACACGCCCTGCCCGAGGCTCAGCACCCCGCCGTAGCCCCACACCATCACCAGACCCACGGCGACGAAGGCATAGGTGAGGTACTTGCCCACCAGGTTGAGTCGGAAGATGTCGAGCGACAGCGGCAGCACCACCGCGAGCAGCAGCACCAGCAGCAGCAGGCTGCCGAGCTGGTAGCGCTGGATCGAGGCCTTGAGGAAATTCATCGGGAGTTCTCCGGGAAAGCGAAAGTCAGCGACGCACCTTGACGGCGAACAGGCCCTGCGGCCGCATCATCAGGATCAGCACGATCAGCGACAGCGTCAGCACCTTGGCCATCGAGCCGGTCATGAAGAACTCCGAGACCGACTGCGTCTGCGCGATGCCGAAGGCCGAGACCACGGTGCCCAGCAGGCTGGCCGCGCCGCCGAAGGTGACGACCAGGAAGGCGTCGACGATGTAGAGCGAGCCCGAGGTCGGCCCGGTCGAGCCGATGGTGGTGAAGGCCGCGCCCGCCACGCCCGCGATGCCGCAGCCGATCGCGAAGGTCAGGCGGTCGGTCTTCTTCGTGTCGATGCCGGTGGCGTTGGCCATCGTGCGGTTGGCCACAGTGGCGCGCACCCGCAGGCCCCAGCGGCTCCTGTGCAGCGCGATCAGCACGCCGCCCGTGACCAGCGCCGTGAGCACCAGCACGAACATGCCGTTGATCGGGATGTCGAGGCCCTCGTGCGGCGTCCACGAACCCATCAGCCACTCGGGCAAGGTCGGGCTCACTTCCTTCGGACCGATGAAGGTGCGGAAGATCTGCTGCAGCCCCAGGCTCACGCCCCAGGTCGCGAGCAGCGTGTCGAGCGGCCGCTTGTAGAGATGGCGGATCAGCGCCCACTCCACCAGCCAGCCGACGATGAAGGCGAACACGAAGGCCAGCGCGATCGAGATCGGGAAGTAGTACGGCATGAAGGCCGGTGCCAGGTGCTCGGTGACCTGCGCCGCGAGGAAGACCGAGTAGGCCCCGATGGTCATGAACTCGCCGTGCGCCATGTTGATGACGCCCATCTGGCCGAAGATGATCGCGAGCCCCAGGCCCATGAGCAGCAGCACCGCGAAGAGGCTCAGCCCCGCGAAGCCCTGCATCAGGCCGATGTTCCACATGTCCGACAGCGTCATGGCGACAGTTCCAGGTGTTGGGGTAGTTGCTCCTTCCCCCTCTAGGGGAAGGTCGGGATGGGGGCATGCGGCGTGCGCGGTGGTCACGCCGCTTGCCCCCACCCCTGCCCTCCCCCAGAGGGGGAGGGAGAAAGACAAGCAAGCAGGCTGGGATTACTGGTAGCCCTTGGGAAACGGATCCGGCTTGATCAGCTCCGCCGACTCCGCCACCACCTTGAAGGTCCCGTCCGGCTGCCCCTGGCCGATGCGCGCCTTGCTCCACAGGTGGTGGTTCGCGTCGAGCTTCACGTAGCCCTCGGGCGCGGTCTTGAGTTCGATGCCCGGCGAGCCGGCCACGACCTTGTCGACGTCGAAGCTGCCGGCCTTCTCGACCGCGGCCTTCCACAGCCACGGGCCGAGGTAGCCGGCCTGCGTGACGTCGCCGATCACCGCGTCCTTGCCGTACTTGGCCTTGAAGGCGGCCACGAACTTCTTGTTGTTCTCGTTGTCGAGCGACTGGAAGTACTTCATCGACGAGTAGAAGCCCGCGAAGTTCTCGCCGCCCACGCCGGTCATCTCGTCCTCGGTCACGGCCAGGGTCAGCAGGAACTGCTTGTCGCCCGTGATGCCCGCGGCCTTGAGCTGCTTGTAGAAGGCCACGTTCGAGCCGCCCACCACGGCCGCGAAGATGCAGTCGGGCTTGGCGACCTTGATCTTGTTGATCAGCGAGTTGAAGTTGGTGTGGCCCAGCGGGTAGTACTCCTCGCCCTTGACCGAACCCTTCTGGAAGTTCTCGATGTGCTTGCGCGCGATCTTCATCGAGGTGCGCGGCCAGATGTAGTCGGAGCCGACGAGGAAGAAGGTCTTCGCCTTCTTCTCCTTCGCGCCCCAGTCCAGGCCCCAGATGATCTGCTGCGTCGCTTCCTGGCCCGTGTAGATCACGTTCTTGCTCTGCTCCAGGCCTTCGTAGAAGGTCGGGTAGTACAGGAGGCCGTTCTCCTTCTCGAACACCGGCAGCACGGCCTTGCGCGAGGCGCTGGTCCAGCAGCCGAAGACGGCCGCGACCTTGTCGTTGACCAGCAGCTTCTTCGACTTCTCGGCGAAGGTCGGCCAGTCGGAGGCGCCGTCCTCCTTGATGACCTTGATCTTGCGGCCCAGGATGCCGCCCATCGCGTTGATCTGGTCGATCGCGAGTTGCTCGGCCTGGATCGAGCCGGTCTCCGAGATCGCCATCGTGCCGGTGGACGAATGCAGCTGGCCCACCGTCACCTCGGTGTCGGTCACGGCGAGCTTGGTGGTGTTGACCTTGGCCGTGGGGAACTGGCCCTGGCCGAAGCTCAGGCCGCTCAGGCCCATCACGGGCAGCGCGGCGGCGCCTTGCAGCAGGCGGCGGCGACGCAATGCCAGGGCATCGAGGGAAAGATCGGAATCACGCGACATCGAAGAACTCCAGCAGGTTGAGGAAAGTACAGGCCGCGCACCATCGAAGTGCATCGGACGGTGCGGCTGGCACCATGGCTGGAACTTTAGAAATCACTGCCCTCCGCGCGAATACGTCATTCAACGTAGCGGCCCGCGCATCGCCTGCCCGCAGACTCGCGGGACCGACGACGACGGACCGGGGGGCGCACGGCGGGCACGGAGCGCTTCTTGCAATGCAGCTGCACCATGCCGATCCCCTCGCCGTCGCCGTCTCCACGAGACACCCCGATGCCTTCCGTCAATTCCGTGAGCGGGCAGAAGATCTTTCGCATCCGGCGCGACTACAACGCCTGGGTCGCGAACGAGACGCTGGAGGACTACGCGCTGCGCTACACGCCGCGCAGCTTCCGCAAGTGGTCGGAGTTCCGGGTCGCGAACGCGGCCTTCGGCGCCACCTCCTTCCTCGCGCTCGAGGCCATCGGCGGCGCGATCGCGCTGAGCTACGGCTTCTCGAACGCGCTGTGGGCGATCCTGGTGGTGGGGCTGATCACCTTCCTCACGGGCCTGCCGATCTCCTACTACGCGGCGCGCCACGGCGTCGACATGGACCTGCTCACGCGCGGCGCCGGCTTCGGCTACCTGGGCTCCACCCTCACCTCGCTGATCTACGCGAGCTTCACCTTCATCTTCTTCGCGCTCGAGGCCGCCATCCTCGCGCTCGCGCTGCAGATGTACCTCGCCTGGCCGCTGTGGCTGCTCTACCTGGTGTCCTCGCTGGTCATCATTCCGCTGGTGGCGCGCGGCATCACGCTGATCTCGGGGCTGCAGCTGTGGACGCAGCCGATCTGGATCGTGCTGTTCGTCTGCCCCTTCGTCGCGGTGCTGCTCAAGAAGCCCGAGCTCTATGCCGACTTCACCGGGCTCGTGGGCCGGGTCTCCAACAGCAGCGGCTTCGATCCGCTGATGTTCGGCGCCGCCGCCACGGTGGCCTTCTCGCTGGTGGTGCAGATCGGCGAGCAGGTCGACTACCTGCGCTTCCTGCCCGAGAAGACGGCCGCCAACCGCGCGCGCTGGTGGACCGCGGTGCTGGTGGCCGGGCCGGGCTGGATCGTGCCGGGCATGCTCAAGATGATGGGCGGCGCCTTCCTGGCCTTCCTCGCGCTGCAGCACGAGATCCCGGCCAACCATGCGATCGAGCCGACGCAGATGTACCTCACGGGCTTCGCCTACGTGCTGCGCGACCCGGCCTGGATTCTCGGCATCACGGTGCTGTTCGTGGTGGTCTCGCAGATGAAGATCAACCTCACGAACGCCTATGCCGGCTCGCTGGCCTGGTCGAACTTCTTCGCGCGGCTCACGCACAGCCATCCGGGCCGCGTGGTGTGGCTGGTGTTCAACGTCGTGATCGCAATCCTGCTGATGGCGCTGGGCGTGTTCGCCGCGCTCGAGCACGTGCTGGGCTTCTACAGCAACATCGCGATCGCCTGGGTCGGCGCGCTGGTGGCCGACCTGGTCATCAACAAGCCGCTGGGCTGGAGCCCGAAGACCATCGAGTTCAAACGCGCCCACCTCTACGACATCAACCCGGTGGGCCTGGTCGCCACGCTGGTGGCGGCGGCGCTCGCGATGCTGGCCTACTCGGGCGCCATCGGCCAGTGGGCGCGCTCCTTCTCGCCCTTCATCGCGCTGGCCACCGCGCTCGCGGTCTCGCCGCTTCTGGCCTGGCGCACGCGCGGGCGCTACTACCTCGCGCGGCGCGACATCGCGCACTGGACGCCGGGGCAGATCGTCAAGTGCTCGGTCTGCGACAACGGCTTCGAATCGGAGGACATGGCCCACTGCCCGGCCTACAGCGCGCCGATCTGCTCGCTGTGCTGCACGCTCGAGTCGCGCTGCCACGACCGCTGCAAGACCGACTCGCGCGCGGCCGAGCAGATGAGCGGCTGGCTGCAGTCGCTGCTGCCGCCGGCGCTGTCGGCGCGGCTCAACTTCCGCGTCGCCCACTACCTGATGGTGGCGGCCTCGCTGGTGGCACTGCTGGCCACGGTGATGGGCGTGGTCTATGCGCAGGAGGCGATCACCGGCGCCAGCGCGGTCGACCCGCGGCTGCGCGACGCCTTCCTCAAGGTCTTCACCCTGCTGTCGCTGGTGGCGGCGGTGGCGGCTTGGTGGGTGGTGCTGGGCAGCGAGAGCCGGCAGATGGCGCAGGAGGAGTCGAACCGCCACAACCACCTGCTCACGCTCGAGATCGAGGCCCACCAGCGCACCGATGCCGCGCTGCAGGCCGCCAAGGAAGCGGCCGAGGCGGCCAACCAGGCCAAGACCCGCTACGTGGCCGGCATGACGCACGAGCTGCGCACGCCGCTCAACAGCATCCTGGGCTACTCGCAGATCCTGCTCAAGGGCGATGCCGCGCTGCCGCCGCGCGAGGCGGTGCAGACCATCCACCGCAGCGGCGAGCACATGCTGGGCCTGATCGACGGCCTGCTCGACCTGGCGCGCATCGAGGCCGGCCGGCTGCAGCTCGAGCCGGCGCCGCTGGCATTGCCGGCCTTCCTCGACCAGGTGGTGCACATGGTGCGGCCGCAGGCCGAGAACAAGGGCCTGGCCTTCGTCTACACCCACGCCGGGCGGCTGCCGCCCTGGGTGCATGCCGACGCCAAGTGGCTGCGCCAGATCCTCATCAACCTGCTGACCAATGCCGTGCGCTTCACCGACAGCGGCACCGTCACGCTGCACGTGGACGCGCGCCGCGAGGTGCTGCGCTTCGACGTGATCGACACCGGCATCGGCGTGGCGCCGCAGGACCACCAGCGCATCTTCCTGCCCTTCGAGCGCGGTGCCGCGGGGCGCCGGCGCGGCGAGCCCGGCACCGGGCTGGGCCTCACGATCACCGGCCTGCTGACCTCGCTGATGGGCGGCGAGCTCAAGCTGGCCGCCACCTCCTCGGCCGGCAGCACCTTCAGCGTGCGTGTGTACCTGCGCGCGGTGGCCGACCCCGGCCCGCAGGCCAGGGCCGGCGCGCTGCGCCAGCCGGTGTCGGGCTACCTCGGCGAGCGCCGCACGCTGCTGGTGGTGGACGACCAGCCGGTGCAGCGCCAGATGCTGGCCGGCATGCTGGCGCCGCTGGGCTTCGAGGTGCGCGAGGCCGCGAGCGGCACCGAGTGCCTCGACAGCCTGCGCGAGGAGCTGCCCTCGGCGATCCTGCTCGACCTCAGCATGGACGACCTCGACGGCTGGCAGACCGCGGGCCTGGTGCGGGCCTCGGGCTTCGATGCGCTGCCGATCATCATCGTCTCGGCCAACATGTTCGAGAACCAGGCCGAGCGGCTGCGCGCCGCGGGCTGCCAGGCCTTCGTGGGCAAGCCGGTGATCGAGTCCGAACTGATCGCCACGCTCGAGCGCCACCTCGGCCTCGAATGGCTCGATGCCGCCGACGCGCTGCGCCCGCGAGCCGACGAGGAGCTCGCGCCGATTCGCCCGCCGCGGCTGCTGCTCGGCGAGGACGAGCGCGCCGAACTGATGCGGCTGGTGCAGATGGGCCACGTGCGCGGCCTGCACCTGGCGCTCGACCGGCTGGCCGCCCGCTCGCCGGGCGCGGCCGCCACCTGCACCTGGCTGCGCGGCATGGTCGCGCGCTTCGAACTCGACTCCCTCCGCCAAGCCCTCGCCGAAGATGCTGACACCCTCGCCTCCCCTTCCTGAAGCCGAACGCCCCGTGGTGCTGGTGGTGGACGACGCCCCCAGCAGCCTGGGCATGCTGTGCGACACGCTCGAGGCCAGCGGCTACACCGTGCTGGTGGCGGCCGACGGCGAATCGGCGCTGCAGCGGCTCGCGCTGGTGGTGCCCGACGCCATCCTGCTCGACGGCATGATGCCCGGCCTCTCCGGCTTCGAGACCTGCCGCCGCATCAAGGCCGACGCGGCGCTCGCGCACATCCCGGTGATCTTCATGACCGGCCTCTCGGAAACCGCCGACGTGGTCGAGGGCTTCGAATGCGGCGGCGTCGACTACGTGGTGAAGCCGATCCGCGCCCAGGAGGTGCTGGCGCGCCTGCACACCCATGCGCGCAACGCCCGCATCACGCGCATGGCGCGCGACGCGGTCGACGTGGCCGGCATGGGCGTGGTCTTCGTCGACGCGCGCGGGCGCGTCGCCTGGCGCTCGCCGCAGGCCGGCCTGTGGCTGCATGCGCTGGGCGAGGCACGCGCGCCGGGCCTGCTGCCGCGCGCGCTCGAGGCCGCGCTGGCGCCCGGCGCCACCCTCGGCGTGGTCACGGCGGCCGGCATCCGGCTCTCGGTGCGCAACCTCGGCGCGGCCGCGCTCGGCGAGACCATGCTGCTGTTCGCGGTGCAGCGCGACGGCGCGGGCGGCGCCTCGTCGGCGCGGCTGGCCGAGGCCGCGCTCACGCCGCGCGAGACCGAGGTGCTGTCGTGGCTCGCCAAGGGCAAGACCAACCGCGACATCGGCGAGATCCTCGGCACCAGCCCGCGCACGGTGAACAAGCACCTCGAGCACATCTTCGAGAAGCTCGGCGTGGAGACCCGCGCGGCAGCGGCGGCGCTGGCCAGCGGCCGGTTCGATTGAGGCGCGCCCTCAGGCGTTGCTGGTCGCGCGCACTTCCTCGATCGTGGTCTGGCCGGCCAGCACCTTCTCGATGCCGTCCTGGCGCAGCGTGCGCATGCCTTCCTTCAACGCCGCCTGCAGCAGCTCCTCGGCGCGCGCCCCGCCCTGCACCAGCCGGCGCAGCTCCTTCGAGACCGTCATCAGCTCGTGGATGCCGACGCGGCCGCGAAAGCCCGTCTTCGCGCAGTGCTCGCAGCCCGCGCCGCTGTGCAGGTGCAGCCGCCCGTCGCGGCCGAAGCGCTGCAGCCAGCCATCGAGCGTGGCCTGCCGGCGCGCCGGGATCTCCTCGGCCGGAAAGGCGTGCAGGTAGTCGGCCAGCAGTTCCTCGATCGCCTCCTCGCTCGCGGGCGCGCTGCGCACGCAGTGGCCGCAGATGCGGCGCACCAGCCGCTGCGCCAGCACCGCGAGCAGCGAGTCGGCGAAGTTGAACGGGTCCATGCCCATGTCGAGCAGGCGCGTCACGGTCTCGGGCGCGCTGTTGGTGTGCAGGGTCGACAGCACCAGGTGGCCGGTCAGCGAGGCCTCGATCGCGGTCTTCGCGGTCTCCTCGTCGCGGATCTCGCCGACCATGATCACGTCGGGATCGGCGCGCACGAAGGCGCGCAGCGCCTTGGCGAAGGTCCAGCCGATGCGCGGATTGATCTGCACCTGGCGCAGCCCGTTCTGCGTGATCTCCACCGGGTCCTCGGCGGTCCAGATCTTGCGCTCGGGCGTGTTGATGTGCATGAGCGCCGAATGCAGCGTGGTGGTCTTGCCCGAGCCCGTGGGCCCCACGCACAGCACCATGCCGTAGGGCCGTTCCACCGCGTGGGTCAGGCGCCGCAGGTTGTCGGGCGACAGGCCCAGCGACTGCATCGGCAGCGGCTTGGCCGAGGCCAGGATCCGCATCACCACGTCTTCGAGGCCGTTGTTGGTGGGAATGGTCGCCACGCGCAGCTCGATCTTGTGCTGCGGCGAGTACTTGGCGAAGTTGATCTTGCCGTCCTGCGGGTTGCGCTTCTCGCTGATGTCGAGGTCGCACATGATCTTCACGCGCGCCACGATCGCGTTGCGGTAGCTCGGCGGCAGCTCGAGGTAGGTGTAGAGCAGCCCGTCGCGGCGAAAGCGGATGCGCGTCTTCTCCTGGCCCGGGTAGCTCTCGATGTGGATGTCCGAGGCGCCCTCGCGATGCGCCTCCTGGATCATGCTGTTGATCATGCGCACCAGCGAGTTGTCCGACTGCTCGATCGGCGTTTCCGCCGGTGCCGGCGCCGGGCCCTCCTTCTCGAGCGTCTGCAGCAGCTCGGTGGTGCCGGCCATGTCGAACTCGAGCGGGCGCATCGGGTCGAGGTGGGCCGCGCCGCCGCCACCGCCGTCGGCCGCGTCGCCGATCTTCTCGTAGGCCGCGGCCAGCACGGCGTCGAGGTCCAGGCACTGGCCCACCACCGGGATCACCTTCATCTGCGCGACGAACTGCACCTCGTCGATCACCGAGTAGCGGCTCGTGGGATCGTCGATCGCGATCACCAGCCGCCCTTCGTGCAGCATCAGCGGCATGACCTGCAGCCGCCGCGCCACGCCATGCGCGACCTTGCGCAGCGCCTCGGCCGCGGGCGGGAACACGTGCAGGTTGACCAGCGGATAGCCCATCTTGCGCACCAGCGCGGTCTGCAGCTGGCCGCGGCTCACGGCACCCATGCGCACCAGGGTCTCGCCCAGCGGCACCAGCGGCTCGCGGCGCTGCTGGCGCAGCCCGGCGGCGAGCTGGTCGCCGGTGATCATGCCGAGCGCGACCAGCGCCTCGCCGATCCGCGTGATCGGCATCCGGCTCTGCGCGTCGAGCGCGCGCACGAGCTGCTCGGGCACGGCGACTTCTGTGAATGACATGGCTTGTTCTTTTCCTGTTGTCGGGTTGGGCGGCGCGCCGGACGGCGATGCCATCGCGGCGCGCGGGATGCGCGATCGTAGAGCGCCGCGCGAGGGCCCGCTACCCGGCGGGACTCCTGAGTACGCAAGTGTTCAGGTCACCGGTGTCTCGTTGGTGCACACGCGGTTGCGCCCGCCCGACTTGGCGACGTACAGCGCCTTGTCGGCGCCGCGCACCAGCTCCTTCGGCTGCAAGGCGCCGGCCTCGGGCCGCAGCGCGTCCACACCCGCGCTCAGCGTGACGAAGCCGTCGATGGCACCAACATGCTCGATCTCGAGCGCGCGCACCGCGGCGCGGATGCGCTCGGCCAGCAGCGCGGCCGCCTCGACGTCGGTGCCCGGCAGCAGCACCGCGAGTTCCTCGCCGCCATAGCGCGCCGCGAGGTCGCCGGGCCGGCGCGCCGCCACGTTGGCGATGGTGCGGCAGATCTTCTGCAGGCACTCGTCGCCGGCCGTGTGGCCGTAGATGTCGTTGTATTCCTTGAAGCGGTCCACATCGAGCAGGATCAGCGCCAATGTGCTGGCATTGCGCACCGCGCGGCCGAACTCCGTGTCGAGCGCGACGTCGAACTGGCGCCGGTTCGCGAGCCCCGTCAGGCCGTCCTCCATCGCCAGCGTGTTGAGCGTCTTGTTGAGCGCCTCGAGCGCGTCGCGCGCGCGCAGCAGCTCGGCCTCGGTGCGCGTGCGCCGCTCGATCTGGCGCACCAGCCCCAGGCCGACGAAGGCCACCACGGCGCTGAGCGCCAGCACGCCGCCCGAATGCCAGAAGGTGTCCTTCCACCAGCCCGCGAGGATCTCGTCCTTGGACAGCGCCGCGCCCACGAACAGCGGGTAGTGGTCGAGCCGCCGGAAGCTGTTGAGCCGCAGCACGCCGTCCTGCGCCGACTTGATGTAGGCGGTGCCGACCGGGCCGTTCTCCTTGTACGAAGTGAACAGCTGCGAGCCGCGCATGTCGCGCCCCACCATCTCCGGGCCGAAGGGGCGGCGGACCATCATGGTGCCGCTCTCGAGGATCAGCGCCGCGGCGCCGCCCTTGCCGATGTCGAGGCTGTCGTAGAACCTGAGGAAGAAGTCGACGTCGATGCTCGCGAGCGCCACGCCCGCGAAGCTGCCGTCGGCATGGTCGATGCGGCGCGACACCGGGATCAGCCGCTTGCCGTTGGTGCGGCTCGTCACCGGAATGCCGATGTGCGGGCCGCGGTCGGGGTGGTCGCGGTGGAAGACGAAGTACTCGCGGTCCGCGTTGTTGAGGTTCTGCGGCGGCGCCGCGCGGGAGTTCGCGACCCAGTTGCCGTCCTGGTCGTAGACGTGCAGCGCGTCGAGCTGCGGCAGCTCGGCCACCTGCGCGGCCAGCACGCGGCGCAGCCGCTCGACCTGGGCCGGCCCCGTGCCCTCGTGCTCGATGCGCTCGACCACGCCGACCAGCACGGTGTCGGCCTGCTTGATGGTGTCGTCGGCCTGCTGCGCCAGCGCGCGCGACAGGTTCGAGGTCGCCACGCCCATCTGCTCGAGCAGCACCGTGCGCGACTCCCAGCTGTGCCAGATGTCGAGCCCCACGAGGGCGAGGCACACGGCGGCCACGAAGGCCATCGTGCGCACGGCAATGGAGGGACGTTGGAACACGGGAAACCTGGCGGCAGCGAAGGCGCCCGGATTCTCGCCGGTATCCGGCCCCGCCGGCCTGCGCACGATCCCGCGTCAGCGGCCGGTCAGGGTGCGAGCCCCGCGGTCTTCACGACCGCCGCGTACTTGCCGGCCTCCTCGCCGACGTAGGCGGTGAACTGCGCGGCATTGCGCGGATCGGGCTCGGCGCCGATCTCGCGCAGCCGCTGCGCCAGCGCCGGGTCCTCGAGCACCTTCGCCATGGCGGCCGACAGTTGCCTGAGCACCGGCGGCGGCAGCTTCGCGGGCGCGAACACGCCGAACCAGGCGCTGACCTCGAAGCCCGGCAGCCCGCTCTCGGCCACCGTGGGCACATCGGGCAGCAGCGGGCTGCGCCGGCTGCCGGTCACGGCCAGCGGCTTGAGCTTGTGGGTGGCGATGTTGGGCAGCGACGTGGTCTGCAGGTCGAACATCAGCGGCACGTGGCCCGCGAGCACGTCGGCCAGCGCCGGCGCGCTGCCGCGGTAGGGCACGTGCAGCAGCTTGAGCTTGGCGGCCGAGGCCAGCATCTCGCCGGCCAGGTGGTTCGAGGTGCCGGGGCCGGCCGAGGCATAGCTGATCGATCCCGGCGCCTGCCGGGCCGCCGCGAGCAGCTCGGCCACGCTGCCGTAGGGCGCGCTGGGATGGGCCACCAGCACGAAGGGGATCGATGCCAGAGCGCTGACCGGCACGAAGTCCTTCACCGGGTCGTAGCCGACCTTGGACATCGCCGGGTTGATGGCCTGCGAGCTCACCGTGCCAAGCAGCAGCGTGTAGCCGTCGGGCTTCGCTTCCGCGACGAAGCGCGCGCCGATCGCCGTGCCGGCGCCGCCCTTGTTCTCGACCACCACCGGCTGCCCGAGCTGCGCCGCCAGCTTCTGCCCCACCGTGCGCGCCAGGATGTCGGCCGAGCCGCCGGCCGGATAGGGCACGACCAGCGTGACCGGGCGATCGGGAAAGCCCTGGGCCAGGGCCGGCGCGGCGATGCCGGCGGCAACGAGCAGCAGGCCCGCGAGCAGCGTGCGAGGAAGATTCATCGGGGGACTCCTTGGTGGGAACCGCATGGTGCGAACGGGGGTGGCGGTCTGTCCAATACGTTCACTGGCCGGCGTTCATATATGAAATGAATCACCGGGCCGCCGAAGTCCGGCGCCGGCTACAGTGAATCCCGCCGGTTCGAAAAAATTTTCGGATTCGTGTCGATCCGTCCGGAGCTCGTCCGTCGTGTCAGTGGAGGGTCGTCCTCCACATCACTTCACCAGGAGAACACACCATGGCTACCCACACCGTCCGTCTGCACCGTGTGCTGCGCGCCCCGCCCGAGCGCCTCTACCGCGCCTTCACCGAACCCGGCGCCTTCGAGCGCTGGCTGCCGCCCTTCGGCTTCACCGGCAAGGTCCACCAGATGGAGCCGGTGGTCGGCGGCAGCTGGCGCATGTCCTTCACCAACTTCAGCTCGGGCCACGGCCATTCGTTCGGCGGCAAGTACCTCGAGCTGGTGCCGGGCCAGCGCGTGGCCTACGACGCGAGCTTCGACGACCCCAACCTGCCGGGCACGATGAAGACCACCGTCACGCTGACCGCCGTGTCCTGCGGCACCGACGTGGCCATCGTGCAGGAAGGCATTCCCGAGATGATTCCGGTCGAGATGTGCTACCTGGGCTGGCAGGAGTCTTTGGTGGCACTGGCGCAATTGGTGGAGCCGGATATTCCGGGTTGAGACGCCCTCGCTGGCGCCACCGGAATGAGCCACGCCCACCCCTACTGGCCGAAGCTCGAAGCCGCCTTGTCCGACACCTCGGGAATCATCGTCGCTCAGGGCGAGGACGAGGGGGCGTATTTCGAGCGGCTGCGTTCCGGCATTCGCGAACATGCCACCGGGGCGGAGATGGTGTCGGCCACGGTCGCGGCGCCCGGATTCGCCCATCGCGAACTCGGGTCGCGGATCTCGGGCTGGCTTCTCGCGCGATCCGAAGGCTACTGGCTGGTCTACGAACCCGACGAGGACCTGTACTACTGCTTCTGGGGCGCGGACGCGGACAGCCTCGGCGCGCACGGCGTCTGCGGCAACCCGCTCTATTGCTGGTGGGACTGAGGCGACTCGGTCTTCGCGCGCCCTATCGCCCCGCCCCCTCCACCGCCTTCCTCGCCACCGCCAGGAACGACTGCACCACCGGGTTGTCGTTGCCGCTCGCATGCGCGAACACCAGGCGGTAGGTCGGCGGCGGCCGCGCGCCCGCGATCTCGAGGAAGGCGACGTCGGCCATCGCGAGCACGCGCATCGCGGCCGGCACCAGCGCGATGCCCAGGCCGCCCGCGACCAGCGTGAGGATGGACTGCATCTGCGCGGCCTCCTGCACCACCTTCGGCAGGAAGCCCGCCGCCTGGCAGGCGCCGAGCAGCGCGGCGACGAAGCCCGCGCCCTCCGCGGCCGGGAACGAGATGAAGGATTCGGCCGCCAGCGCCTCGATCTTCACCGAACGCTGCGCCGCCAGCGGATGGCTGCGCGGCACGGCGATCACGAACTTCTGCGCCTGCAGGTCCACCAGCACCAGCCCGCGCGATTCGTAGACCGGGCCCACCACCAGCGCGAGCTCGACCTCGCCCTTGCGCAGGTCCTCGAGCTGGCGCGCGGTGGTCTCGGCCGTGAGGCGCAGCTGCACGGTCGGGTAGTCGTGCTGGAAGCGCTTGAAGATCGCGGGCAGCACGTCGAGCGCGGCGCTCGGCACGAACGAGAGCCGCAGCGAACCCTCCAGCCCCTGCGCCGCGCGGCGCGCGCGTTCGCCGGCCGCCTGGGCCTGCTGCAGCAGGCGCTGCGCGTCCTTGTGGAAGACCTGGCCCGCGGGCGTGAGCCGCACGTGGTGCCGGCTGCGGTCGAACAGCACCGCGCCGAGCTGCTCCTCGAGATTGCGCATCGCCACGCTCAGCGGCGGCTGCGACATGTGGAGCCGGATCGCGGCGCGGCCGAAGTTCAGTTCCTCGGCCAGCACCACGAACTGGCGCAGTTGTCTGAATTCGAACATGGGCGTGGAGATAGCTGCGGCGAATGACGAGCCACTTTAAACAGTATTGGATGTATGAGCGCGGCCTTCCTAGCATGGCCTTTCCCCCACCCACGACGGACACCGCCCATGCAAGCCTCGCTGCTCGAAGAGATTCCTTCCGTGCCGAACCCCTATCCCGTGGTCTCGAAGGTCGAATACCCCGAGGTCTGGCGCCTGTGCACCCAGGCGCGCGAACTGGCCTGGGACCCGGTGGCCGACATCGATTACGCCGACCTGCGCGAGGCCGAGCTGCCGCCCGAGGTGCGCCAGGCCGGCGCCGAATGGTGGAGCCTGCGCGCCTGGATGGAGCACGGCGCCACGCCCTATGGCGCCGAGCGGCTGCGCGAGGCGATCTTTGGCCACCAGCCCTTCGAGATCAAGCAGCACATCACGAACTTCATCGCCGAGGAGTTCCGCCACCACGAGGCCAGCTTCCGCATCGCCGAGCACCTCGCGGCCTACGAGCCCACGCCGCGGGCCGACTACTTCCGCGACATCATCCCGCGCTTCCACGACGAGAAGGACGAGAAGGCGATGAGCTTCTTCGCGGGCCTCTCGGTCAACACGCTGTTCGAGCAGCTCTCGGGCGAACTGCTGCAGGCGCGCTACGAGAACGCGCGCTTCGGCTCGATCCGCGAGGCCTGCCGGCTGATCCTGCGCGACGAGGCGCGCCACATCCAGTTCGGCCGCATCATCATGCGGCGCTTCTTCAGCGAGCTGCCGGCCGACGAGAAGCGCACCATCGGCGAGAAGGTCGCGAAGAAGCTGCGCGGCAGCCTGCTCAACGGCGTCTATGCGGTGGTCAACCTGCCCGAGGACGAACGCCGGCGCTCGGGCCGCAACCGCGCGCTGGCGGCCGCCCACGGCCTCGGCGCCACCCATCCCGACGAGGAGATGGGCATCATCAAGCGCGGGGTCGACAAGATCCGCGAGGACATCGGTGCCTATGGCGTCGAGATCCCGTTCATTCCCGAACTCGACGGCGCGGTGCATTGATGACGCACACCGTCGCCATCCGCCTCGCACCCGGGGACGTCGCGCCGCCGGTCGGCGCCTACAGCCACGGCATCGTCTCCCAGGGGCCGGGCCGCTGGCTGCACATCGCGGGCCAGATCGGCACCGCGGCCGACGGCACGCTGCCCGAGGGCTTCGAGGCGCAGGCCAAGCAGGCCTGGACCAACCTGGTGGCCGTGCTGCGCGCGGCCGGCATGGACGTGTCGCACCTGGTCAAGGTCACGACCTTCCTGACCGACGTCGCCGACGTGCCGCGGCTCGGCCCGGTACGCGCCGGCTTCCTCGGCGAGGCGCGCCCGGCCTCGACCTTGCTCGTGGTGCAGGCGCTCGCGCAGCCGGCCTGGCGCATCGAGGTCGAGGCCTCTGCCTTCCGTGCCGACTGAAGACGGCATGCGCCCCGACGGACGCTCCGAAGCCATCGACCGGATGCTGCGCGAGACCGGCCCGGCCTGGCAGGCCGACATCCGCGCGGCCGGCGACCGCGTGAAGGCCGCCTACCTGCCGCTGCTGCTGGCCGCGCCCGCCCACGGCTGCGAGGTCGTGCGGGACCTGCCCTACGGCGCGCATCCGCGGCAGGTGCTCGACGTCTACCGGCCGCGCGGCGCGCGGGCCGCGCCGGTGATCGTGTTCGTGCATGGCGGCGCTTTCGTGCGCGGCGGCAAGGACATCAACGCCGCGATGTACGGCAACGTGCTGCGCTGGTTCGCGCACCGGGGCTGCGTGGGCATCAACGTCGAATACCGGCTCGCGCCCGAGGCCATGCATCCGCAGGGCGCGCTCGACGTGGCCGCGGCCTGCGACTGGGTCGCGCGCCATGCGGCCGGCCACGGCGGCGATCCCGCCGCGATCTGCCTGATCGGGCATTCGGCCGGCGGCACCCATGCGGCCAGCTATGCCTGCGATCCCTCGCTGGGCTTCATGGGCCGGCACCTGCGCGCGCTGGTGCTGGTGTCGGCGCGGCTGCGCGCCGACGCGCGGCCCGAGAACCCGAACGCGGCCGGCGTGCGCGCCTATTTCGGCGACGACGCCGCGGCCTACGAGGGCCGGTCGCCGATGGCGCATGCCCACCGGCTGGCGCTGCCCACCTTCGTCGTGCATGCCGAATACGAGAACCCGCTGCTCGACGTCTACGCGACCGAGTTCGCCTGGCGCATGGCCGAGGCCCGGGGCCACGCGCCGCGCCACCTGAGCCTGCCCGGGCACAACCACGTCTCGGTCATGGCCCACTTCGACAGCGGCGAGCAATGGCTGGGCGAGGAGATCCTGGCCTTCCTCGAGTCGGCACGCGGCTGACTATCTCTTTCGGGGAATCGATCGCGGTGCGCCGGTGCGGTACGCTGCCGGCCTTCGCCGCGCCGGCGCGCGGCCTCCCTCCACCGCATCGACCACGGAAAGACCTCCAGCCATGACCGCGTTCACCCTCGAAGAAGCCAGGGACGTCCTCGCCACCGCCTTGCCGGGCTGCGTGCGCAGCCTCGGCGTCAGCGTCGAATCGCTGGGCGAAGGCAAGGCCACGCTGCGCATGCCGGCCGGCGAGCAGGCCACGCGCGAGGGCAACATCTTCGGCGGCCAGGCGCTCTCGGTGCTGGCCGACAGCGCGATGTGCTTCGCGATCTGGACCGACGGCCGCGGGCGCCGCCCGATCGCCACGGTCGACCTGCACATGACCTTCATGCGCGCGGGCGGCGGCGAGGACGTGCTCGCGCATGCCGAGCTGGTGCGCTCGGGCCGCTCGCTGGCCTTCGCGCGCGTGACCATGGACCTGGCCTCCACCGGCCAGACGCTCGCGACCGCGGTCGCGACATTCGCCCTACCGGCCTGAGCCAGCGCCCACGCGGGCGTCGCGCTCAGAGCTTGTAGGCCTCGACCGGTCCGTGCGAATAGAACAGGAAGTAGCCGGTCGAGGTCCGGAAGCCGTTCTTCTCCCAGCCCGGCGGCACCTTGAACAGCGCGAGCTGCTCGCTCTTCATGCCGACGAAAGCCGTCCGCGCGCCGTCGGTGGTGATGCGCTGCCAGTCGTCGCGCGTGGCGGGCGCGAGCTGCATCTTGGGCTCGCTCCAGTCGGGCGTGCGCACCTTGTCGCGCAACACGTAGCGCCCACCCTGGCGCTCGATCTTGATCAGCTCCTTGAGCGCCCCGCCCTGCTTCACGGCATAGACGCCGACCAGCTCGGCCTCGGGGCCGCCGCGCGCGCCGCAGGCGGCCAGCAGCAGCGCGCAAGCGATGCACGCGAGCGCGCGCGGTGCGTTGTTCCATGTGCTCATCGATGGTCTCCGGTGAAAGATGGGTGGCCCACCGGGCACGTCGCCCGGTGGGCTCGGGCCGTCAGCGCTGGAGGTTCTCGCGCAGCTTCAGGCTGCCCTGGAAGCGCAGCGCATGCGGGTACTCCTCCTTGGCGCCCGCATCCACGGCCGCCATCTTCTGCTGGCTCTCCTGCGTCTTGGCCAGCAGCGCGGTCGGCAGGTTCAGCACGCCCTTGATCTGGTCGTACTGCGCCTGCGTGATGCGCCCCACGCCGAGCAGCCGGAAGGCATCGCGCTCGATGTTCAGCAGCAGCGGCTTGTTGCCGGCGAAGTTCTGCGCCTGCGCCAGCAGCGCGCTCCACGAGGCGGCGCTGTAGTTGCTCACGTAGTAGTCCTGCCCGGTCGGCCCGGCCAGCACCGCGGTGCAGCCCGGCAGCTCGAGGTTGGTGCGGTTGCTGTCCATCACGAAGGTCTTGCGCTGCGCCATCGCGTCGCCATAGGCGAGCGTGACGGGCACGGTCCAGGTCGAGGCCGGGTACTGGTTCTGGTTCGGGAACGACTCCTGCGTGATAGCCACGTAGGTGCGGTCGCCCGCGCACTGCGCGTCGACCGTGAGCAGCGGCACGCCGGTCTGGCGAATCAGGCTGTCGCCGATGGCACTCACCTTCTTGTCGGTCGCCTTCTCGAGCGAGCTCCACAGCCGCGAGGGCGTGACGTTGCCATAGGCATAGTCCTTCAGGTAGATCTGCAGGCCCTTCTGCATTGCCTCCTCGCCGATGTAGTTCTGGATCGTCTCGAGCACGTGGCTGCCCTTGTTGTAGACGAAGATCGACGGGCTGATGAAGCCGAACGAACCCGCGTCGTTGAGGTTGCGCTGCACCGGCACCGCCGTGTTCTTGAGGTCGGCCACGATCACGCTGTGCTTGTCGAGCACGTAGTCCGAGAAGCTGTAGTACTCGGGGTGGAACTTGATCGTGGTGCGCCGTTCGAACCAGCGCGCGAACGACTCGTTGAGCCACACGTTGTCCCACCAGTCGAGCGTGACCAGGTCGCCGAACCACTGGTGCGCGACCTCGTGCGTGACCACCGTCACCGAATAGAGCGTGGGCGTGTCGCCGGGCTTGGTCAGCACCGAGTCGGCGAACTCGAAGATCGAGCCCCAGTTCTCCATGCCGCCGAAGCCGGTGTTGGGCTTGTTGTCGTAGCTGTCGTTGGCGGCCACGGTGTCGAACTTGTCGAAGGGCAGCGGGATGCCGGTGTACTTGTAGTAGTAGTCCATCGCGACCTTGGTCCACTCCATCGCGAAGGTGGCCCAGGTCGAGCGGCCGGGCGGCGTGAACCAGCGCAGCGGCATGGTCTTGCCGTCGAGCGGGCTCTTGAATGTGTCCTCGAGGATGTCGAACTTGCCGCCGCCGAAGAAGGTCAGGTACATGGGCATCGAGGGCGTCTTCTCGAACGACACCAGCTGGTAGCCGTCGGGCAGTCGGGTCTGCGATTTCTGCGCGCCGTTCGACACCGTCTTCCAGTCGCCCGGCACCTCGGCCGAGATCTCGAAGGTGTGGCGGAACGCGGGCTCGTCCCAGCCCGGGAACCACTGGCGCGCGAAGTTGGTTTCGCCCTGCGTCACGATGGCATCGCTGCTCACGCCCTCGGGCGTGGAGAGGCCGACCTTGAACACGCCGGTGGCGGCCGAGCACAGCGGGTTCTTGATCATCTCGGCCGGCGGGCAGTACTCGGCATCGGAGAACTGGATCTTGCCGTCCCACTCCATGTGCAGCAGGTACTTGCCCTTCGCGATCTGGCCGTCGTTGAGCCGCAGCTGCACGAAGTCGCCGCGCGTCTGCGGCGTCGGGATCAGCGCGATCGCCTCGCCCGGGCTCGAGAGCTTGCGCAGCGTGGTGCGGCCGTTGGCGAACTTGAGGTCGTGCGCGGCCACCACGATCGCATCGACCGGCTTCAGCACCTCGATCTCGACGTCGCCGCGGCCCGTGAAGGTCTTGAGTGCCGCATCGGGCCGGAACCACAGCTTGTAGTTCTTCGGCCAGACCGTGTCGGGCAGCTCCATCGGCTGGGCCGAGCGATCGATGTTGCCGTTCGCCGCCGCGTCGGGCACGGCCGAGGGATTGCCGTCGTCGGGCGCGTTGGCGTCGCCGTTCTGCGCCACCACGTTGCCGGTGTCGGGGGCCGCGCCGGTGCCGCCGAACGATGGCGTGCCGCCACCGCCGCCACCGCAAGCCACGAGCGCGGCAAGGGTCACTGCACCGATGGCAAAGTACGGGATTGCGGGCTTGAGAAATTTCTTCATGATCGCCTCTTGTAGGGACATGCGCCGTCCTGCACCTGCCGGCGTGTGGCCGGCTCCTGCATGGAACGCGCGCGGGTTAAGGGGGTGAAAGGCTCGCGCGTCGGCAAGACGCCACCCTCCCGTCGAACCGATCGTTCGACAGGCAGGCAGTGCCAGCCATGAGCAGCGGTTTCAGTGGACGCGGCAAGCGCGTGCCGCGTGCTACCGCACCGGCGGTCGATGCGGCGGGCCGAGGATCCGCGGCATCAGCGGACTCGGCGTGCGGAAGAAGCGGATGTGCATACCCGACGATGCGCGGGGCAGCGGGAAGGCGAATCGCACCAGGAGCCGGAGCGTTCGATTCAGCGAAGGGCGCGCGTGCAATGCACGCGACGCGCGACGGACGAAGCCGCGTTCGGCATGGCCCCATCGGCCGCCTTGCGTCTTCCCGCACCGGCCACGAGGCGATCGGCAGCGAGGACGCAACGGCGGGAGTATGTGCGCCTGGTGTTCGAGATCTTCACGCGTTCTCCCTCCATCGAGTGCGCACAGTTCTAACTGCCGCTCCCCCCACGCGTCAACGAAGCGCGGAACTTTTCCCTCTCAAATTGTTCGCGCTTCATACGAAGAATGGAGTCAACGAGGCGTGGTGCTTCGTGGGGTACGAAGATGGACTCACGCCATCCGCATCGCCGCGCCTTCGACGCGATGCGCCCGGACAACAGCGCGTTGCTTTTTCGTTGATGCAGCGCAGTTGCATCAATCGCGGCGCACGCGTTCTTTGGTTCGCGTCGCCGCCGCCGCTGCGGACTTTGGACCGCGCTACAGCACGTAGCCGCGTCCGCGGAAATGATCGAGCAGTATCTGCCCCACCCGCTGCGCCTGATCGAACTCGATCGCATGCCCCGCATCGGGCACCACCATCAACTCCACGCGCGGCGCGTTGACGCGCAGCCGCCGGCTCGCCACGTCGACGGCATGCAGCGCATCGTCCTCGCCGAGCAGCACGCGGGTGCCGGCCGGCAGCAGCCGCATCTCGGCATCGCTGAGGCCGGCGGCGCTCGGCGGTCCGGCGCCCTGGCTGCGCCAGCGCACGAGCAGGTCCTCGAGCGCCCAGTCGGACAGCGGGCAGGCATGCGGCGAGGAACTCAGCGCCTGCAGGCGGCGCAGGTTGCCGTCGGAGGGATGCAGCCGCGCGAGCAGCGCGAAGACGGCGGGAACGACGCGCCGCGGGCCGATGCGCGGCGGCGCGAGCAGCGCGAGCCTGGAGACGCGGCGCAGCGAGCGCCGCATGTAGGCGGCGGCCAGCCAGGCGCCGAAGGAGGCGCCGCACAGCCCCAGCTTGGGCCGGCCGATGCCGATCAGCACGTCCTCGAGCCAGTCGCAGTAGTCGTCCTCGCTGGCCGGGCGCCGGCCCTCGCTGCGACCGGCATCGCCCACGATGTCGACCGCGTACACGCGCAGCGCACCCGCGAGCACGCCGGCCATGTGCACCCAGGTGCTGGCATTGCCGCCCTCGGCATGCAGCAGCAGCACCGGCACGCCATAGGCCGGTCCCCAGGCCAGCAGGTGGGCGCGGCCGCGCCGTGTGTCGACATGGCGCGATTCCACCGGCACCGGCCAGCGCGCGAGCACGCTGTCGTATGACCGCGAGAGTGCCGCATGGGCCTGGGCCGAGCGGAAATGCGGCAGGAAGGAAATGGCGTCGAGGGACATCGTCGAAAGGCGAAGAGGACGTGGAGGATGCGAAGCCGGCCCCGGGGACCGGCCCGTGAAGCAACGCGCGAGCCTGCTGGATCGTGGGCGGCGCAGATGAAGGTCTGCTGAAGATTCGGCGGCTCGGCCTGCCTTGCACCTTTCAGGCCTGGTCGAGAAGCTTTAGGAATTCCTTCAGCTTCGCCGGTTAGATTGCATTCATGAAGATTCTTGTGGTGGAAGACGATTTCGACCTCGCGACCGGCATCCGGGTGGCACTGCAGACGCAGGGCATGGAGGTGGTGTGGGTGCGCCGCATCGAAGACGCGCGGCGCATCCTCGATGGCGAGGGCTGCGACCTTCTGCTGCTCGACCTGGGCCTGCCCGACGGCGACGGCCTGGGCCTGCTGCAGCACGTGCGGCGCGCCGAATCGCGGCTGCCGGTGCTGATCCTCAGCGCGCGCGATGCGCTCGACGACCGCCTGCTCGGGCTCGACAACGGCGCCGACGACTACCTGGTGAAGCCTTTCGTTCTCGCCGAGATGCTGTCGCGCGTGCGCGCGCTCGCGCGCCGCAGCTACGGCAGCGACGGCGTGACCTTCGAGGTGCGCGGCCTGTGGCTGCACGAGCCGACGCAGCGCGTGCAGGTCAACGGCCAGCCGGTGGACCTGTCGCGCAGCGAGTTCAAGCTGCTGAGCCTGCTGATCAAGCGCACCGACCGCGTGATCACGCGGCGCATGCTCGAGCAGCAGGTGCTGCCGGCCTGGCAGACCCATGGCAGCAACGTGCTCGAGGTCCACATTTCGAACCTGCGCCGCAAGATCGGCGACGGCTACATCCGCACCGTGCGCGGCATCGGCTACGTGATCGACCAGGCCGCGCTGAAGCTGCCGGGAACGCCGTCTTGACGGCCGCGGCGGCGGCCTCCGACGCCCCGCGCGGCTGGCGCCGGCTGCTGCGGCCCACGCTGGTGCGCCGGCTGATGCTGGCGCAGGTGGCGATGCTCACGCTGCTGTGGAGCATCGCGGTGGGCCTGGTGCTCGGCACCTCGCTGACCGAGGACATGGGCATGGTCGACACCTCGCACCGCAGCGTGCTGTCGGTGGCGCACAACCTGGCCGACCGGCCCGCGGCGCTGGCCGAGAGCCTCCAGCGCATGGACACCGCGTTGCGCGAGACCATGGGCAGCGACAACGATCCCTCGCTCTCGCCGAGCCTGCTGGTGTGGCAGCACGGCCGGCTGGTCTACCACTCGGAGGGCGTGCCCACCGACATCGCCAACAGCCGCCTCGGCGTGGCCGAGGACGTGACCGCGCAGGGCAAGCAATGGCGCACGCGTTCGCTGGAGAGCGAGGACGGCGCCACGCGCGTCGCGCTGGTGCTGCCGGCCGGCCCGCAGATGTGGCTGACCTTCCATTCGCGCGGCTACTACATCCTGCCGCTGGTCATCAGCGTGCCCTTCCTGCTGCTGCCGGCCTGGCTGTCGATCCGGCTCGCGCTGCGGCCCTGGCGCAAGGTGGCGCGCGAGATCGCGTCGCGCGACGTGCGCGAGCTCGCGCCGCTGGCCACGCAGACGCGCCACGACGAGCTGCGCCCGCTGGTCGACAACTTCAATGCGCTGATGCAGCGGCTGCGCGCGAGCATCGAGCGCGAGCAGAGCTTCATCGCCGATGCCGCGCACGAGCTGCGCACGCCGATCGCGGCGCTGCGCGTGAACGTCGAGGCACTGCAGGGCCTGCAGGCGCAGCCCGCGCCGGTGCCGCCGGCGCGCCAGCAGGAGCTGATGGCGCGCGTGGTCAGCGCCAGCGCGCGCGCCGAGCGGCTGGTGAACCAGCTGCTGCACCTGATGCGCAGCGCGGCCCAGGTCTCGGCGCCGCGCCCCGCCCTGCTGCGCCTGGACGACCTGGTGCAGGAACGGCTGGCCGCGCTGTCGGTGCTCGCGCGCACGCGCGGCGTGGAGGTGGAGCTGCTGAGCGACGACCCGGCGCCGGTGGCCGGCGATCGCGACAGCCTGGTGTCGATGATCGACAACCTGATCGACAACGCCACCAAATACGCGCCGCCGGGCTCGGCCGTGACCGTGGGCATCCGGCGCGACGGCGCGCAGGCCGAACTGACCGTGGCCGACCGCGGCCCGGGCATTCCGCCCGAGCTGCGCGAGCGCGTGTTCGACCGCTTCTTCCGCGACCCCGACCAGACCCAGACCGGCAGCGGCCTGGGCCTCGCGATCGTGCGCTCGGCCACCGAGGCACATGGCGGCAGCATCGTGCTCGGCGACACGCGGCCCGGCCCGGGCCTGCTGGTGACGGTGCGGCTGCCGCTCGCGCGCGAAGGCATCGAGCCGGGCGCCACGGCCTCGGTGAAGACCCGCGCCGTGCTGACGGCGGATTGACAGCCGGTGCTCCTACGATGACGGACGCGACATCGACACAGGAGACCCCATGACCATCCAGCGCCCCCGCCTCGCGGCCTTCACGCGCCGCGCCCTGCTCGGCGCCGCCCTCGGGCTCGCGCTCGCGGGCTGCGGCAGCCCCGCCGGCAATGCCCCGGCACCGAAGCCCGAGCTCCACGTGATGACCTCGGGCGGCTTCACGGCCGCCTACAACGAGCTGCGCCCCGGCTTCGAGCGCGCCAGCGGCCGCGCGGTGAAGACCGCCTACGGCGCCTCGATGGGCAATGCCAGCGACTCCATCCCGAGCCGCCTCGCGCGACGGGAGCCGGCCGACGTCGTGATCCTGGCGCGGCCCGCGCTCGATGCGCTGGTCGCGCAGGGCCAGGTGCGGCCCGGCAGCCAGGTCGACCTGGTGCGCTCCTCGATCGGCTTCGCGGTGCGCAAGGGCGCGCCCAGGCCCGACATCTCGAGCGTCGAGGCGCTCAAGCGCACCCTGCTCGCGGCGCCGTCGATCGCCTATTCGGCCAGCGCCAGCGGCACCTACTACGAGACCGAGCTGCTGAAGAAGCTCGGCCTCGAGGCCCAGGTCAAGCCCAAGAGCCGCCGCATCCTCAGCGAGCGCGTGGGCAGCGTGGTGGCGCGCGGCGACGCCGCGCTCGGCCTGCAGCAGGTCAGCGAGCTGCTGCCGATCGAGGGCATCGATTACGTCGGCCCGCTGCCGGCCGAGGTGCAGCAGGTGACGGTGTTCTCGGCCGGCATCGCCACCGCATCGACGCAGCCCGAGGCGGCACGCGAACTGATCCGCTACCTGAACTCGCCGGCCAGCGCGCCGACGATCGCGAAGACGGGGCTGGAGCCGCTGGCTTCGCGTTGAGGCGCGCGCCGCCTCAGGCGCCGCCCGGCACGGCGAGCGGCGCATGCTTCGCCATCAGTTCGTCGACCCAGTCGATGAACACGCGCAGCTTCGCGCTCAGGTGCCGGTTCGGCGGGAACACCAGGTACAGCGGCATCGAGGCCACTTCCCAGTCCTCGAACAGCGGCACCAGCTCGCCGCTGTCGAGGTGCGCCTGCGCCATGTAGCGCGGCAGCCAGAGCACGCCCATGCCCGCGACACCGGCCGCGGCATAGGCATTGCCGTCGTCGAGCGCGACCACGTGGCGGCCGCGCGGGGCGAGTTGCTCGCCCGCGCGCGACAGCGCGATCGGCGCCAGCGTGCCGCTGCGCGAGCGCAGGAAGCCGACGATGCGGTGATGCGAATCCTCGAGCTCGCGCGGATGCGCGGGCGTACCGGCGCGTGCCAGGTAGGCGGGCGAGGCATAGACGCCGAGCCGCAGGTCGCCCACGCGGCGCGCCACCAGCGAGGAGTCGGTGAGCTCGCCGCCGCGCAGCACGCAGTCGACGTTGTCGCCGATCACGTCGACCACGCGGTCGCTCACGCCCAGGTCGAGCTGGATCTCGGGATGGCGCGCATGGAAGGCCGGCAGCGCCGGCACCAGGATCAGCCGCGCCAGCGGGGCCGGCACGTCGACGCGCAGCCGCCCCTTGGGCGAGGCCGTGACGCTGGCCAGGCGGGTGTCGGCATCCTCGAGGTCGGCCAGCAGGCGCACCACGCGCTCGTAGTAGAGCGTGCCCTCGGCCGTGACCTTGACCTGCCGCGTCGTGCGGTGCAGCAGCTTCACGCGCAGCCGTGCCTCGAGCTGCTGCACCAGCTGGGTCACGGTGGTCTTGCTCATGTGCAGGGTCTGCGCCGCCTTGGTGAAGCTGCCGGCTTCCACCACGCGCGCAAAGGCCTGCATCGCATCGAAACGGTCCATGTCGTGGTCCGATTGTTTGGGATTGTCAAACAGTCATTGTGCGTCTTGCCCGTTTATCCGCGAAGAGCGAACACCTAGATTCACTGCATCCGCAACCATCGAAGAAAGTGAATCCCATGTCTTCCCCCCGCGATGTCGTCTTTTCCGCCGGCCGCCAGGCGCTCTACGAGCTTCACCGCTACTCGCCGGCCGTGCGCGCCAACGGCCTGCTGTTCGTCTCGGGCCAGGTCGGCAGCCGGTCCGACGGTTCGCCCGAACCCGAGCTCGAGGCCCAGGTCCGGCTGGCCTTCCAGAACCTGAATGCCGTGCTCGCGGCCGCCGGCGCCAGCTTCGCCGACGTGATCGACGTGACGGTCTACATCGTCGATCCGGCCTCGAAGTTCGAGCGCATCTGGAACCTCGTGCTCGCCGAGTTCTGGGGCGAGGCGCCCCATCCCACGGCCACCGCCATCGGCGTGACCTGGCTCTACGGCTTCGACTTCGAGATCAAGGTGGTCGCGAAGCTGCCGGAAACGACCGCCGCCTGAGACGCTAACGAGCGACGATCCGCTGCACGCCGAGCATGACCAGCATGCCGCCGGCCACGCCATCGACCCAGCGCTCCACGCGCAGGTAGCGCGCACGGATCGCCTCGGCGCCGAACACCACGGTGATGCCGAAGTGCCACAGCAGCGAGAGCACCGCCACCATGAGGATGGTGGCGGGATAGAACCAGCCCGCGGCCTGCGCGGGCACCAGGGTCGCGAACACGCTGGTCCAGAAGGCCGCGCCCTTGGGGTTGGTGATGCCGGTCAGCAGGCCGGCGCGGTAGGCGCCGCGCGCATCGCGGCGCGTGCCCGCGGGCGCGCGGCGGGCGCTGCCCGCGGCGGTCTTCACGGGGCGGGCCACGGCCCGCCACAGCAGGCTCGCGCCATACCAGACCAGGTAGCTCGCGCCGAGGAAACGCACGGCCGAGGCCAGCCACGGATGGTGCGCCATCAGGGTGGACATGCCCGCGAGCGAGAGCACGACCCAGAAGATCGAGCCGGTCGTGAGCCCCAGCACCACGTAGCGCGATTCGCGCTGGCGCCCGTCGAGCGCCATCTGGCTCAGGATGAAGAAGTTGGGGCCCGGGCTCGCGAGCACGGCGAGGTAGACGCCGGCGATGAGCAGCAGGGGCGAGAGTTGGGTCATGGCGCTGGGGACGGAGGCGAACGGACCCGCCGATGCTAGCGGCAGGCGAACGCCCCTGCCCTCAGCGGGCCTCGATCAGCGCCTTGACCCGGTTCGCCAGCGCATCCATCTCGAAGGGCTTGGTCATCACGTGCATGCCGGGTGCCAGATGGCCGTGGCTCAGCACCGCGTTCTCGGCATAGCCGGTGATGAACAGCACCTTGAGGCCGGCGCGCAGGGTGCGCGCGGCGTCGGCCACCTGGCGGCCGTTCATGCCGCCGGGCAGGCCGACGTCGGTCAGCAGCAGGTCGATGCGCTGGTTCGACTCGAGGATGCGCAGCGCATCGGCGCCGTCGCCGGCCTCGAGCGTGGCATAGCCCAGGCCCTGCATCACCTCCACGATCAGCATGCGCAGCGAGGCCTCGTCGTCGACCACCAGCACGGTGTCGCCACGGTCGGCGCGCGGCGCGGTCTCGACCTGCTCGGCCTCGGCGGTGCTCTCCTCCTTGTGGTCGTGGCGCGGCAGGTAGATGCTGACCGAGGTGCCCTGGCCGACCTCGGAATAGATGCGCACCTGCCCGCCCGACTGCTTGGCGAAGCCGTAGATCATCGACAGGCCGAGCCCGGTGCCCATGCCGATGGGCTTGGTGGTGAAGAAGGGATCGAAGGCGCGCGCCACGACCTCCGCGCTCATGCCCACGCCGTTGTCGCTGACCGTGAGCGAGACGTACTGGCCCGCCGGCAGGTCGCGGCCCGGCGCGCTGCGCGCGTCGATCCAGCGGTTGGCGGTCTCGATCACCAGCGTGCCGCCCTCGGGCATGGCGTCGCGCGCGTTGATGCACAGGTTGAGCAGCGCGTTCTCGAGCTGGCTCGGGTCGGCATGCACGTTCCACAGGCCGACGGCGGCCACGGTCTCGAGCGCGATCTCGGGGCCCATGGTCCGGCGCAGCAGGTCCTCCATGCCACTCACGAGGCGGTTGAGGTTGACCGACTTGGGCTCCAGCGTCTGCCGGCGCGAGAAGGCCAGCAGCCGGTGCGTGAGCGCGGCCGCGCGCTTGACCGCGCCGTGGGCCACGCCGATGTAGCGCTCGAGGTCGGCCTGCCGGCCGTCGAGCCCGCGCCGGCGCATCAGTTCCAGGCTGCCGCCGATGGCGGCCAGCAGGTTGTTGAAGTCGTGCGCGAGGCCGCCCGTGAGCTGGCCCACGGCCTCGAGCTTCTGGCTCTGGCGCAGCTGCTCGCGCGCGGCCTCGAGTTCGGCCGCGCGCTCCTTCTGCTCGGTGATGTCGCGCGCGGCCGAGTAGTTGAGGCCGCCATCGGGCACCGCGGTCCACGACAGCCAGCGGTAGCTGCCGTCCTTGGCGCGGTAGCGGTTCTCGAAGCCGCGCGTGCGCTCGCCGCGGGCCAGCCGCGCGAGCTCGGCCTCGGTCGCGGCCAGGTCGTCCGGATGCACCAGCTCGCGGAACGGCATCGCCATCAGCTCCTGGCGGCTCCAGCCGAGCACCTCTTCCCAGGCCGGGTTAGCGCTCTCGAAATAGCCCTGCCCGTTGGCCACGCCCAGCAGGTCCTGGCTCAGCTCCCAGGTGCGGTCGCGCTCGCGCGTGCGCACCTCGACCTCGCGCGCCAGCGATTCGGCGAAGGCCTGCAGCTCGAGCTGCGCCTCGCGCCGCGCGATCGCCGAGCGGATGCGCTCGCCGACCTCGCCGATGAAGTCGAGCTCGTCGCGCGACCAGGCGCGCGCGCTGCCGTGGTTGAGGTAGAGCAGCCCGACCAGCCCGCCGCGCTCGGTCAGCGGCATGTTGACCGCGGCGCGCGCGCCGATGCCGTCGAGCGCGGCGGCATTGGCGCGCGTGCGCGGATCTTCGTGGGCATCGGCGAAGACCACCGTCGTGCCCTGGCGCAGGTCGTCGATATAGCTGCCGTAGTCGCGAAAGCGCAGCGTGCCGGCCAGGCTCTTGACGCCCGGCGCGGTCCAGTCGCGCTCGATCTCGATGGTCTCGGTCGCCTTGTCCACCAGGCCATAGCCCGCGCGGTCCACCTGCAGCCGCGTGCCGAGCATCTGCGAGGCGGTGTAGGCGATCTCGCAGATGCCGTCCATGTCGCGGATGCGGTCGCTGAGCTCGATCAGCGCCAGCCGGCGCGACTCGGCGGCCCCGAAGATCTCGTGGGCCACGCGCAGCTTGGCCTCGGCCGCCTGCTTGGCCTCGCGGTCGGCCGCCTCCTTGAGCGCGCGCTCCATCACCACCGGCAGCCGCGCCAGCCGCCCCTTGCTCACGTAGTCGGTGGCGCCGCGCTTGAGCAGCTCGACCGCGTTGTCCTCGCCGATCACGCCCGAGACGAAGATGAAGGGCGTGAGCGGCGCCACCGCGCGCGCGATCTCCAGCGCATGCGCGCCCGAGAAGCCCGGCAGCTCGTAGTCGGACAGGATCAGCTGGTAGCGCGCGCTTTCCAGCGCGCCCGTGAAGCCCTCCTCGTCGCACACCACGGTCACGCGCGCCCCAGGCAGCGCTGCGACCAGCGCCTCGGTCAGCAGTTCGACGTCGAAGCGCGAATCCTCGAGGACGAGGATGTCGGGGGCCGTCGTGGACGCCGTGCCGCTACTCATGGCGCCGGGTGGCCTTGAGCGACCCCGGCGGCGGTTCGTTGAGCACGGCCCAGAACACCCCGAGGTCGGCGATCGCCGAGACGAACCGGTCGAAAGCCACCGGCTTGACCACATAGGCGTTGACGCCGAGCTCGTAGCTGCGCAGCACGTCCGACTCCTCCTGCGAGGAGGTCAGCATCACCACCGGGATGCTGCGCAGCGCGGCCGAGGCGCGCACTTCCTGCAGCACCTCGAGCCCGGTCACCTTGGGCAGCTTGAGGTCGAGCAGGATCACGGCCGGATTGCCCTCGGCGCGATCGGCATGCTCGCCCTCGCGCTTGAGATAGTCGAGCGCCTGCGCACCGTCGCGCAGCACCACCACGTCGTTCGCCAGTTGGCTGCGCTCCAGGGCCACCAGGGTGAGTTCCAGGTCGCGCTTGTCGTCCTCGACCAGCAGGATCGGCTTAAGCATCCTCTTCTCCGTCAGTTGCGTTGCTCGAATTCGTTCCATCCGCCTCCGCGCCCGGCAGCACGAAGCCGAAGCAGGCGCCCGCGCCCAGTTCGCCGCGCGCCCACACCGTGCCGCCATGCCGCTCCACGATCCGCTTCACGTTGGCCAGCCCGATGCCGGTGCCCTCGAACTCCTCGGCCTGGTGCAGCCGCTGGAACACGCCGAACAGCTTGTCGACGTACTTCATCTGGAAGCCCACGCCGTTGTCCTCGACCTCGAGGCCGGTGCCGGCGGCATTGCGCACCGCGCGCACCGTGATGACCGCAGGCTCACGGGTGCGCGAGTACTTGACCGCGTTGGCCAGCAGGTTGCGCACCGTGACCTGCAGCAGCAGCGGGTCGGCATACAGCGGCGGCAGGTCGGGCTCGACGCGCCATTCGATGGCGCGCGTGGGCTCGATGCGCACCAGCTCGCGCACCAGCCCCTCGACCAGCGAGGGCGTGTCGACCGCGCGCTTCTGCAGCGCGGCGCGGCCCATGCGCGAGAAGTCGAGCAGCGCATCGACCATCTGCCCCGCGAACGCGGCCGCGTCCTTCACATGCGAGAGATAGCGCCGCGCGCGGTCGGTGAGCTGCTGGCCCTCGGTCTGCGTCACCAGGTCGACATAGCCCGCGATGTGGCGCATCGGCGCGCGCAGGTCGTGCGAGACGGTGTACGAGAAGGCCTCGAGCTCGCGGTTCACGCGGCCCAGCTCGGTCGCCACGGCCGCGAGCTCCTCGGCGCGCCGCAGCACGATGCCGATCAGCGCCTGGCGCAGCTCGACGGCCGCGCCCTGCTCGGCGCCGGTCCAGGGATTGGAGCGCCCGCGGATGTGCTCGACCCAGCTCTGGAAGCTCAGCCGCGGATGCATGCGCCGGCCATCGGGCAGCATCGGCTTGCGCGGGTCGCCGGCCCATTGCACGGTCTGCACGATCTCGGGCCGGAACCACAGGATCAGGTGGCGGTGCACCTGCGAGATCGAGATCGCCAGCACGCCGGCCGCGACCGACTGGCAGTCGGCGAAGGGCGCGAAATGCGCGGCCAGCGCGTCGCTTTCGTAGACCTCGACACCGAGCCCCGCGATCCAGTGCGCGAGCTCCTGGATCTGCGCCTCGGCCGGCACGTCGCCCACGGTCCAGACCGCGTCGTCGAGCACCACGGCCGCGCCGGTGGCGCGCGCCACGCGCAGCAGCAGCGAGCCCTCGTCGACCAGGCGGCGCAGGGTGGCGTCGCTGTCGGCGAGCTGCGACACGGTCTGCAGGGTGAGCTGGCGCAGCTCGAGCCGCTCGGCCACCTCGCCGTGGGTTTCCTTGGCGTCGATCTGCATCGACAGCAGCTGGCCCATGTGCTCGCAGGCCAGCCGGGTCGCGGTGTCGAGGAAGCGCGGGTCGTGGTCGTGGCAGGAGATCAGCCCCCAGAGCCGGCCGCGCACCACGATCGACACCGACATCGAGGCCAGCGTGCCCATGTTGCGCATGTACTCGAGATGGATCGGGGACACGCTGCGCAACTGCGCCTGCGACAGGTCGATGCCGGCCGGCGCCAGTGCCGCGTCGTTCGAGACCAGCGGCACCGGGCTGTAGTTGGCGTCGGCGATCAGCCGGAAGTGATTGACCAGGTAGAGCGCGCGCGCCTGCTGCGGAATGTCGGAGGCCGGGAAGTGGTGGCCGACGTAGCTGTCGTAGCCCGCGTCGGCGGCCTCGGCCAGCACCTCGCCGTGGCCCGCGGCATCGAAGCGGTAGACCAGGCAGCGGCCGAAGCCCGTGAGCTGCTTCATCGCCCGCGCGACCAGGCCGGTGAGCTCGCCCACGTCGACCGCCTGCTGCAGCGCGGGCAGCAGGATGCGGCTCAGCGCGTAGATCGGCGCCTCGTTGCCCGCGGCCGGCTTCGCGGCCTCGAACTCGGCGATCAGGTGCTGTTCGGTGCGGTGCACCGCCACGTCGAGCAGGTGGCCGGCGATGTCGAGCGCGCCCAGCGACACCGGCGAGGCGCCGGGCTGCAGCGGCGGCGACGCCATGGCGCGCAGCACCCGCGCCGCCGCGGCGGCTTCGCCCTCGGGCCAGTTGTCGCTCCAGGCCAGCGGCGCCAGGCCCTCGGGCGCCAGCACCAGCATCCGGCCATGCGGCTGGATCGAGCCCGGCACGCGGATCGGCTCGAGATCGCAACTCGACAGATCGACCGCGTCGACGCTGCCGGGGAGGGATTGCGAGGGCGTGGGGGAAGCTGGCACGTTCGGTGGAAAGGACGAGGCCGGATCGGTCGGCGCGGGGTGGGAGGGGGAATGGATCGAGGTCGGTTCGATCATGCCAGCGGCCTCGGCGGCGTCCTCGTCGGCGGATTCCTACGAGGCATGCAGGTTGGCGTCGCGGCTTGGCGACGGCGCGCTTCCGCCGTCGCGCCCGAGGCCGAAGCACGGCATCAGCGCCTCGAAGCCAGCCACCGCGCCGCGCTGCGCCGACGGCACGGCCGCGCCGTCGCGCAGCGCCTCGCCGAGCTGGGCGACGAAATGGCGCCAGTGCGCGGGCGTGCCGTCCTCGGCGCCCACGGGCGCGAAGTAGCGCATCGGATGCGGCGCGAGCCGCGGGGCCAGCCGCCGGTGCATGACGCTGCCGCCGAGCCGCGAGCCTTCGACCACGTAGGCCAGGCCCCAGGCGAAGCCGGGATCGGTGGCCTGCGCGGCGAGCGTGCCGGTGTCCGGCAAGGCCGGCAGTGTGGCCGGCCCGGCCGCCTGCGCGTCGCGCAGGTCGAGTTCGAGCGCCTCGAGGCGCAGCGCGAGCTGCCGCGCCACCGCCTCGAGCGCCGCGACGCCCGAGCCGGCGAGCGCCTCGCGCACGGCCGCCAGCCAGGGCCGCAGCGCGCGCAGGTGCTCGGCATAGTCGGCCAGCGTGGCGTCCTCGCCGCCGATGCGCAGCCGGCTGTCGAGCGCATGGTGCAGTTCACGCGTGGCCTCGCGCAGCGGTTGCAGCGCGACCGAAGCCGCCGGTCCGGGTGCCGCCATCAGCGCGCGCCCTGGGCCTCGGCCCCGAGGCCGGCGCAGAACGAGAAGAAGTCGTCGAGCCCGCCCGACTTGTCGAACACCGCGTCGGCGCCGAGTTCGCGCGCCCAGCCCGCGATGTCGTCGGTGCCGTAGTTGGTCAGCACCACCACGCGCTGGCCGGCGCGGCGCTCGCGGTAGCGCTTGACGATGCCCAGGCCCGAGCCCTCCTCGAGGAACAGGTCGACCACCAGCAGTTCCCAGGGCGGATCGCAGGCGTCGAGCCGCTCGATGGCCTCGGCCTCGGTGGCGGCCGTGCCCACCAGCAGGATGTCGGCCTCGTCCTCCATGGCGGCGATGAGGTTGTGGCGGATGAGTGGGTTGTCTTCGACGAGAAAGGTGGAGATCGGCACGATGGGCGACAGCCTCGGTATTTTTTTTCGGATGGCGAGAGCCTACGCGATGGCGCTGAATATCCGGTGAGCGAGAACCATCACCCCGAGTAGGAAATCCGGCCGCCCGCCCCCCCCGGACCACGGCAACCGGCGGGCCGGCGGCCGCGCCCGTAAACTCCGGGGCCGGGCCCGCCGCCCGCGCGCCACCCCAGACGGACCGCCATGACCCAGATCTCCCCCGCCCTCGTCTCCGCCTTCGCGCCCAGCGGCACGCTGCGCGCCTCGATCAACCTCGGCAACCCGATCCTGGCCAACAAGCACCCGGTGAGCTACCAGCCGGTGGGCGTGTCGATCGACCTGGCCCACGAGTTCGCGCGCCGCCTGGGCGTGGGCGTCGAACTGGTGGTGTTCGACAAGGCCGCGGCCTCGGTCGACGCCGTCAAGGCCGAGCGCGCCGACATCGGCTTCTTCGCGATCGACCCGGCGCGCAGCGAGGGCCTGCGCTTCACCGCGCCCTATGTGCTGATCGAGGGCAGCTACCTGGTGCTCGACGGCTCGGCGCTGCAGGACAACGCCGAGGTCGACGCCCCCGGCCATCGCATCGGAGTCGGCGCGGGCAGCGCCTACGACCTGTTCCTCACGCGCGAGATCCACCGGGCCGAGCTCGTGCGCGTGCAGGGCGCGCAGGCTGTGCTCTCGGCGCTGCGCGCGGGCCAGGTCGACGTGGCCGCCGGCATCCGTCAGCTGCTCGAGACCGAGGCGCGCCGCTCCTCGGGCGTGCGCCTGCTGCCGGGCCGCTTCATGGTGATCCAGCAGGCCATGGGCACGCCGGCCAGCCGCGGCGCCGAGGCCCAGGCGCTGCTCGCGGCCTTCGTCGAGGAGATGAAGGCCAGCGGCTTCGTGGCCGAGGCGCTGCAGCGCCACGGCATCGAGGGCGCGAGCGTCGCGCCCTAAGAAGCCCGGGACACCCCTTCCGCAAGGCCGGCCGCCCGCGGCGCCCGGTCGCGCCGCCACAGCGCCAGCCCGCAGCCGAACACCACCACCTGCGTGCCGATCAGCAGCGCGAAGCCCGCGAAGAAACCCGCCGCCGATCCGCCGCCCGCGCCATGGCCCGCCGCGCCGGCCGACGACAGCGCGCCGATCACGCCGCCCATCAGCACCGGCATGAAGCCGGCCACCAGGCTGCCCACGCCGTTGGTCACGCCGAAGGCGCTGGCCGTGTGCTCGGGCCGCGCGCAGTGCTGCACCGTGCTCGGGATCGCCGGGCTCTGCAGGCCCCAGAAGAAGTTCGCCGCCACCAGGCAGCAGGCCGCCACGTAGGGATCGCGCGCGCTGATCGCCAGCAGCACCGACAGCGCCACGCCCGCGCTGGCGCCCATGAAGATGAAGGGCACGCGCGCGCGGCCCAGCCGGTCGACCAGCACGCCGCCCACGAACACCGCGAGCACGGTCGCGTACTGCGGCAGCGAGGCCAGCCAGCCCATCTCGCGCAGCGAGAAGCCGCGCGCCTCGCGCAGGTAGGTCGGCAGCCAGTTGCTGCTGCCCCAGAGGTAGGCCAGCGCGGCCGAGGTCAGCAGCGTGATCAGGAACAGGTGGCGCGTGTGCAGCGCGCCCTTCACGATGCCGCCCACGCGCGCCATCGCGTCGCCGAAGGACTTCGGCGCTATCGCATCGCCCTGCCCCGCCGGCATGCGCACGAAGGCCAGCACCAGCGGAATGCCCAGCACGATGTTGAGCACGCCCAGCACGTGGAACGAGGTGTCCCAGGCGTACTGAGCGAGCAGCCAGCCCACGAGCGGAAAGCCCAGCGCCAGCCCGAGGCCGGTGCCCATGTTGACGATGGCGTTGGGCTTGCCGTTCTCGTCGCCGCGGAAATGCGCCTTGATGTACGACGAGGCCAGCGAGAACAGCGGCCCTTCCGACACGCCCAGCAGCACGCGCGAGGCCAGCAGCAGCCCGTAGCTGTGGAACAGCGGCGAGGCCCAGGTCACCACGCCCCACAGCACCAGCCCGAAGATCAGGCTGCGCCGCACGCCGAACAGCGCCGAGCAGAACGGCGTGAGCACGAAGGCCGAGATGCCGTAGCCCAGCATGAAGGCCGTCGCGAGGAAGCCCTGGCGCACCCGGTCGTCCGGCGCGATGCCCACGTGGCGCAGGAAGTCGGCGTCGGTGATCAGCACCGCGATGTTGATGCGGTCCACGTAGGAGATCGCGACGATCAGGAACAGCGTGATCACGCCGTACCAGCGGAGGTTCTTGCTCTGGCTTCGCATGGCATTTCCGGGCGCGTTCGCCCTCTCAGAACATGTGGCGCATGCCGAACTCGGTGCCGCTCGAGGACCGGTTCGGCGCCGTGATCGCGCCCGTGAGGGCCGCGGCCGCGCCGTTGCTGTTGCTGATGCGCGCCACGGTCGCGTAGAGCGCGGTGCGCTTCGACAGGTTGTGCACGTAGCCCAGCGCGAGCTTCGACGAGGTGGGGTTGCGCAGCGCGCCGAAAGGCTCGAGCCGGTAGCGCGCGTACGAGCCCTTGATCTCGCCCGGCCCGATCGGCAGGTGGAAGCCGATCAGCGCGCCCCTGGCATCGGTGGAGCCCTTCGACTCGCCGTAGAGCTCGCCCGTGAGCTTGAGGTTCATCAGCGACGGGCCGAAGGTGTAGGAGGCGCCGAGGTTGGTCACGCGCAGGTCGCCGCTCGCGTAGCGCGTCCTGCCGGTCGCCAGCGCGATGTTGAAGCCGCCGTCGGCATAGCCCAGGCGCAGGCCCGTGTGGTTGCCGTCGCGCTTGTTCGACACCAGCGTGCCCGGCAGCACCGAGGTCGACTCGTTCTCGCCCATCGCGTACATCACCTGGCCGTAGAAGCCGCCGAGGCCGCCCGGCAGCAGGTAGCCCACGCTGTTGGAGGCGCGCGTGCCGGTCGGCGCAGTGAGGCCGCCCAGCCCCGAGAAGTAGAGCTGGTTGGCGCCGATGCCGCCGCCGGTGCCGAAGGGGTCGTAGATCGCGGTGTTCCAGAACGCCGGCACGTAGTCGCGGCCCAGGCGGATCTCGCCGAAGGGTCCCGCGAGGCTCACGGTGGCGCGGCGGTTGAAGCTCAGCACGCCGGGCGTGCCGTTGCCGCTGGCCTGGTTGTTCGAGTTCGAGGGAAAGCCCAGCGCGCTGTCGTTCTGCAGCCCCATCTCGAGCCAGAAGCCCGCCGACAGGCCGCCGCCGAGGTCCTCGGTGCCGCGGAAGCCGAGGCGACTGAACATGTTGCCGCTGTTCGTGAGCTGCGTCTTGCTGCCCGCGCCGGGCCCGCTGCCGCGCGTGTAGGTGACGGCGGCATCGACCACGCCGAAGATCGTGAGGGAGGATTGGGCCAGCGCTCCGCCAGCCGCGCTGATCGAAACCAGCGTGAGCAAGTACTTTTTCATGGAATGTCTCGGGTGGTTTTCTTCTGGCCTGGGGCCTTGGGGGAATCAGATATCGAGCACCAGGCGCGCGCCCTTGCAGCGCGACACGCAGATCATCATGGTCTTGTTGGCCGCGCGTTCGGCCTTGGTGAGGATGCCGTCGTGATGGTCGACCTCGCCTTCGAGCACGGCCGTCTCGCAGGCGCCGCACACGCCTTCCTTGCAGCTGTGGTCGGGGTCGAGGCCGGCATCGATCAGGCTGTCGAGGATCGACTTGCCCGCGGGCACCTCGACCTCGCGCTTGCTCTTCGCGCAGGCCACCACGCAGCTTTGCGTGGCGGCCGGTGCCTCCACCTGCACGGCGGCGAAACGCTCGATGTGCACGTTGGCATAGCCCAGTTGCTCGCAGCCGCGCTCGAAGGCATCGAGCATCGGCGTGGGACCGCAGCAGTAGTAGTGGCTGTCGTCGCCGCGCCCGGCCAGCAGCTTCGCGAGATCGGGCGGCGCGCCCTTCTCGTCGTCGAAGTGCCAGCTCAGTTCGATGGACTTGTCGCGCGCCAGCGCCTCGATGGCCTCGACGAAAGCGGCCTCCTTGCGGCTGCGCGCGCAATAGACCAGCTCGACCGGCCGCCCGAGCAACGCGAGCCGCTGCAGCATGCACCAGATGGGCGTGACGCCGATGCCGCCGGCCACCAGCACCGAGCGCCGAGCGTCCTCCTCGAGCGCGAAGTTGTTGCGCGGCGCCGAGATCGGCAGGGTCATGCCCACGCGCAATTGCTGGTGCACGTAGCGCGAGCCGCCACGGCTCTTGCGGTCGTTGAGCACGCCCACCACGTAGCGCTGGCGGTCGCTGGCCGGGTTGCACAACGAGTAGCTGCGCACCAGGCCGTTGGGCAGGTGCAGGTCGATGTGCGAGCCGGCCTCGAAGGCGGGAAAGTCCACCGCGGGCGTGGCCGGCCGGAACTCGACACTGACGATGCCGTCGGCCTCGTAGCGCATCGTGTGCACGAGGGCGTTCAGCGTGGGAGAGGACATGGCGATCGCTTCCTCGCTCAGGCGGTGGCTGGCTCGGCCGCTTGCGCGAGCTGCGCCACCGCCAGGTTGCGCATGTGGCGGCGCAGCCGCACGATGCCCAGGTCGTGCTGGTAGAGGTTCTCGTGCTGGTTGGCGTCGGCCTCCATCTCCTCGAGCATCACGCGGTCCTGCTCGAGCACGTGCCAGTGGCGCGCCTCGAGCCGGTTGCGGTAGAGGAAGCGCCAGGTGTCGCGCTGCCAGCCCGGTGCCAGCTTGCGCACGCGCCAGAAGAAGGTGGCGGTCATGCCCTTCACGATCGGCGAGAAGGCGCCCACGATGATGAAGTTGCCGCCGGGGCCGCCGGTCTTCGGATACGGGATCTCCAGCCGCATCCAGTGGATGCCGGTGTCGGCCCATTCGGTCCAGTCGAAGTTGACGTTGCGCTGGCCTTCCTTCTCGAACACGAAGCCGATGTCGGTCGGCCGGATGCCGAACTTGGCGCTCGCGTCGCCCTCGGCCATCGAGTGCGACTGCTTGTGCAGGTAGGTGCCGTGCATCGGGTCCATCACGTTGTCGAGCACGTAGCGGTAGTCGCCCTTCCACTCGGTGTAGCAGAGGAAGCTCGAATACTCGGCGTCGTCGGTCAGTTGCTCGGGCAGCACCAGCGGCGGCGGCACGTCGACCGGCTCCTTCGCGTTGTAGAGGAACACCGCGCCCGCGCGCTCCTGCACGTGGAAGTGGCGCGTGGCCTTCGAGCCCTCGAGCTTGCAGCCCGGGCTGCCGGGCACGCGCGTGACCACGCCGTCGTGCCGCACTTCCACGCCGTGGTAGGGACAGGAGAGCCGGTCGCCGAGCACCACGCCCTGCGACAGCGGCGCGCCGCGGTGCGGGCAGCGGTCCTCGAGCGCATGCAGCACGCCCTCGCCGTCGCGCCACAGCGCGAGCTTGCGGCCCAGGCGGCGCAGCGAGACGGGGTTCTCCTTGATGAAGTGCGAGGGGCAGATCGGATACCAGAGGTCCTTGAGGCCGATCTCGAGCAGGTGGTCGACAGGGTCGGCCGGAACGGGTTGGATGGCGATGCTCATGGGTGTCTCCTCAGCCGGCCAGCGTGGCCATTTCCTTGCGGTACAGCGCCTCGGTCCAGGCCAGGCCGCCGGGCGTGGCCAGGCCGCTGTCGTTGAGCCGCTGCACCAGGCCCGGCAGGTCGTGGATGCCGTCGGCGAAGGCGCGCTCGATCACGTCGCCCAGCAGGTCTTCGTAGGTGGTGGCCGGGCGCTGGCGCGCCTGGTGCGGTTGCAGGTAGCGGTCTTGTGGCATGGGGTCCTCCGTGGGTGAGGTGGAATTCTTCAAACGGTCGCGGCCATCGCGGGCGTGGCCAGCGGCGCGGTCCAGGCGTCGTAGCCGTAGACCCAGTCGGCGTTGCCGCCCTCGCGCAGCCAGTTGTTGCCGCGCGATCCGAGCTGCACCTGGCTCGCGCGCTCGATGCGGGCGGTCTCGAAGTCGGCCAGCGCGGCGGCGATGCCGTCCATCGCCACGCCCTCGAGATGGCGCGCGAGCACCACCGCGTCCTCGATCGCCATGCCCGCGCCCTGCGCCATGAACGGCAGCATCGGATGCGCGGCATCGCCGATCAGCGCCATGCGGCCGCGCGCCCAGGCGGGCATCGGGTCGCGTTCGTAGAGCGCGGTCTTGAGCACCGTGTCGCAGGCGTCGAGCAGCGCGCGCGCCTCGGGGTGGTAGGCCGTGTACTGGGCGCGCAGCTCGTCCACGTCGCCGGGCGCGGTCCAGGACTCGAGCTGCCAGCTGTCCTGCGGCGTGGTCGCGAAGATGAAGATGTCGCGCCCGCGGTTGAGCGGGAAGGTGACGATCTGGCTCTGCGGATTCGGCCCCCACCACTTGGTGAAGGCGCCGAGGTTCGGCAGGCCGGCCACGCGTTCAGCACTCACCACGGCACGGTAGGCCACGATGCCGGTGAAGCGCGGACTCTCGGCGCCGAACATCGCGTTGCGCACGCAGGAGTGGATGCCGTCGGCGCCGATCAGCGCGCCCACGCGGGCCTCGCTGCCGTCGGTGAAGGAGATCGTCACGCCGCCCTCGTCGGCCGCGATGCGCTCGGCGCGTCGGGCCAATGCCACGCGCTCGGCCGGGAACATCTGGGCCAGCGCGGCCAGCAGGTCGGCGCGGTGGATCGTGAGCTGCGGCGCGCCGTAGCGTGCCTCGGCCGATTCGGCCATCTCGAGGCGCGAGGTCTCCGCGCCGCTGTCGTAGGTGCGGCTAATGCGGTGCGAGGGCCGCGCGGCGGTCACGCGGGCCGCCTCGCCGACGCCGAGGCCGTCGAGCGCGCGCACCGCGTTGGGCGTGAGGTTGATGTCGGCGCCGACGCGCGCGAACTGCTTCGCCTGCTCGAACACGACCACGTCGTGGCCGGCGCGGCGCAGCGCGATGGCGGCGGCCAGGCCGCCGATGCCGGCGCCGACGATGCCGAGGGTGGATTCGCTGGTGTTCATGGGTGTGTGTCTCTTCCTTCTTGTTCGCGGCTCACTCGGCCACGATGTTTCGCGCCTTGACGATGCGGGCCCAGACGGCCGTCTCGTCGCGGATGTGGGCGGCGAACGCTGCCGGCTTCATCGCGGCGCCGGTCATGCCCTGCGCCTTCAGGCGCTCGCGCACCTCGGGCTGAGCCAGCATCTCGGCCGCGTCCTTCGCGAGCTGGTCGACCACCGCCGCCGGCGTGCCGCGCGGCGCCATCAGGCCGTACCAGGAGGTCACGGCCACGCCCTGGATGCCCTGCTCCGCCAAGGTGGGGATGTCGGGCGCGGCGGGGCTGCGCACGGCCTCGGTCACGCCGAGCGCGATCAGCTTGCCGTTGCCGATGAACGGCAGGGTCGCGGGCAGGTTGCTGAACATCAGCGGCACCGAGCCACCGAGCACGTCGTTGAGCGCGGGCGGCGTGCCCTTGTAGGGCACATGCAGCAGGTCGATGCCGGCCTGCTGCTTGAACAGCTCGCCCGCCAGGTGCAGCCCGCTGCCCACGCCGGGCGAGGCATACGACAGCGTGCCGGGCTTGGCCTTGGCCTGCGCCACCAGCTCCTTCACGCTCTTGATGCCCGAGGCCGGCGATGCCACCAGCACGTTGGGTGCCTTGGCCAGCATGGTGATCGGCACGAAGTCCTTCTGCATGTCGAACGGGAAGTTCGGCATCAGCGTGGGATTGATCGTGACGTTGCCGGCCGGGATCACCAGCAGCGTGTGGCCGTCGCCCTTGGCGCGCTTGACCTTCTCCATGCCGATGTTGCCGGCCGCGCCGACCTGGTTGTCGACCACGGCTGCCTGGCCGTAGCGCCTGGCGAGCCCGTCGGACAGCACGCGCGCCAGCGTGTCGACCGGCCCGCCGGGCGGGAACGGCGAGACGATGGTGAAGCGCTCGGCGGCCAGTTGCTTGTGCACATCGCTTTGCGCGCTCGCGGGCAAGGCGATGGCGGCCAGCGCCGCGAACAGGAGGGAGACACAGAAGCGTCGTTGCATGGTGATCGGAACCGTCATTTCTTCTCGGTGAGGAAGGCGCCCTTCGGCCCCTCCGCGTTCTTCTGGCGCCGCGTGTGGCCGTCGAGGCCGCCATCGACCGCCCATTCGGCGAACACCGTCGGCCCCGGCTCGAACTCGCGCGGCTGCCAGTCGGCCGTGAGCTGGTCCTCGTCGGCGTAGTACTCGATCAGGCCGCCGGCCGGGTTTTTGAAATACCAGAAGTAGGCCGAGGAGACCGGGTGCCGGCCCGGGCCGAGCTGCGTGTCCCAGCCCTGGCGCGAGAAGTGCAACCCGCCGCCGAACACCTCGTGGATGTCGCGCACGGTGAAGGCCACGTGGTTGAGCCCGCGCTTGCCCGAGGGAATCTGCAGCAGGAACAGGTCGTGGTGGCCGCCCTCGGGCGCGCAGCGCATGAAGGCGCCGCGGTTCGGATAGCTGTCGGAGCCGACGAAGCCGAAGCGTTCGGCATAGAAGGCGCTCGTGGCCTTCACGTCGCCGACGAAGAACACCACGTGGCCAACCTCGATCGGCGTGGCGCGCTCGTAGATCGGCGCGGGCCGGTTGAGGCGCGGCTTGGCGTTCCAGGTGTTCATCGCACCGCAGTCGACCTCGACGGCATGCTTGCGGCTGACCTGCAGCCGCACGGCCAGGCCGTTGGGATCGATGCAGCCGATGCGGCGCGCGCCGTCGATGCTGGCGTCGAAGAAAGCCGGATCGTTCGCGATCGCGGCGGCGTAGCGCTCGAGATCGGCCTCGCTCTCCACGCCCCACACCACCTCGCGCAGGGTCGGGCCCTCCTCCATCGCGGGCGGCAGGCTCGCGTCGCTCGACGCCGCAACGACGACCCGGCAGCCGTTGAGGCACTCGAAGACGAGTTCGCCGGGCGCCTCGGACTTCAGCGCGAGGCCCCAGTCCTCGAAGAAGCGGCGGCAGGTGGGCAGGTCGTCCGCCCCGTAGGTGATCTGGTCGATGCCTAGAACGCTCATGGTGTGGCCCTGTTCAGTTCGCCCACGCGAGCGGTTGTTCGTTGGTGCCCCAGTACATGCTCTTCTGCTCCATGTACTGGAAGATGCCTTCGCGGCCCTTCTCGCGGCCCAGGCCGCTGTCGCGCCAGCCACCGAAGGGCGTGGAGACCGAGAACTGCTTGTAGGTGTTGACCCAGACCGTGCCGGCCTGCACCGCGCGGCCGAGCTTCCAGGCGCGCTTGAAGTCGCGGCTCCACACGCCCGCGGCCAGCGCGTAGACGCTGTCGTTGGCCTGCGCGACCAGCGAGGCCTCGTCGTCGAAGGGCATCGCGACCAGCACCGGGCCGAAGATCTCCTCCTGGCTGGTGCGCGCGCCGTTGTCCAGGCCTTCGATGATGGTCGGCCGGTAGAAGTAGCCGCTGTCGTAGCCGGCGCCCTGCGGACGCACGCCACCGGTGCGGATGCGGCCGCCCTCGGACACGCCGAGCTCGACGTAGCGCTCGATGCCCTCGCGGTGCTTCGCCGTGATCAGCGGGCCCATCTGTGTGCGCTCCGAAGCCGGGTCGCCCACGCGCAGTGCGTTCGCGCCTTCGGCCAGCCGCGTGAGGAACTCGTCGTAGATGCCGCGCGCCACGAACAGCCGCGAGCCCGCGATGCACGATTCGCCCGACGAGCTGAAGATGCCGTAGAGCACGCCGTTGACGGCATGGTCGAGGTCCGCGTCCTCGAGCACCATGGTCGGCGACTTGCCGCCGAGCTCGAGCGACACCGGCATCATCTTGTCGGCCGCGATGTGGGCGATGTGCCGGCCGGTGGTGGTGCCGCCGGTGAAGGACACGCGCTTGACCAGCGGATGCCTGGTGATCGCATCGCCGATCACCGAGCCCCGGCCCGGCAGCACGCTGACGATGCCCCTGGGCACGCCGGCCTGTTCGCAGATGCGCGCCAGTTCGAGCGCCATCAGCGGCGTGACCTCGGCGGGCTTCACCACCACGGCGTTGCCGGCCGCCAGCGCGGGCGCGAGCTTCTGCGCCTCGCTCGCGATCGGCGAGTTCCACGGCGTGATCGCCGCGACCACGCCCATGGGCTCGTGCACGCTCATCGTGACGAAGGCGCCGCGCGACGGGGTGATGCTTTCCTCGAGCGTCTCGAGCGCGGCCGCGAAGAACTGGAAGGTGCCCGCGGCACTGGCCACGAGGTTGCGCGTCTCGTTGATCGGCTTGCCGTTGTCGAGGCGCTGCTTCTGCGCCAGCGATTCGGCCTCGTCGCGGATCAGCTGCGCCACGCGGTGCAGCACGGTGGCGCGCTCGTGCGGCAGGCGCTGGGCCCAGCCGCTGGTGCGAAAGGCCCGGTCGGCGCCCGCGATGGCCTCCTCGACGTCGGTCAGGCTCGCGGCGCGCAGGCGCGCGATCGGTTCGCCGGTGGCCGGGTACAGGCTTTCGTAGATGTCGCCGCCGCCCAGGCGCCATTCGCCGGCGATGCAGATCGGAAGAAGTTCGGAAGAAATCATGGGGTGGCTCAGATGGCGAGCGCCGCGACGCGGTTGCGCAGCGCGCGCACGGCGCTGTAGACGGTCAGCGCGGAGGTCTTGGGATTGGCCGCGAGCGGCTTGTTGCGCATGGTCAGCTCGAAGCTGCCGAAGGCGCCCTCGGCTTCGACGGTGTGCACGTTCTCGGCGGTGGCCGGGTCGGCGATCAGCCGCACCTGCGTGCGGTCGAGCCCCAGGCCCGCGAGCGAGACGGTGGCCGCCACGTTGGCGTTCTTCGGATAGAGCAAGGCCGCCTCGCGCGCGCTGCCCTCGAAGATGACGGTGGCCTGCGCCAGCGCGTCGAGGTCGCGGCCCTGCTCGGCCGGCGTGCCCTTCCAGGCCTTCGGCGGCTTGCGGCCGGTGTAGCGCACGCTGGCCAGGCCGCCGATGCGGGCCGCGGCCAGCGCGTCGATCGCGCCGATGGCGCCCGGGATCAGCTGCACCTGGGTGCGGCCCGCGACCGCCGCGGCCTCGAGCCGTTCGGCGAAGCCGGCGGTCGACAGCGCGCCCACCGACGCGACCACGCAGGGCGTGCCGCGTTCCAGCGCGGGCAGCACGTGCTGCTCGATGGCCGCATGGCCCGCGGTCTCGACCACGAGGTCGATGCCTTCGGCCGGCACCGCGGCGAGCACCTGCGCGCCGGGCGCGGCCTGGCGCGCGGCTTCGGCGCCGTCGGCGGGCACGACGACGGTCGTCACCTCCAGGGCCGGGTCGTCGCGCAGCAGTTCGAGCACCGCGGTGCCGATGGCGCCGCAGCCGACCAGGGCGATGCGCTTGGGGGCGGTCATGGATCGGGTCTCGCTCGCTGTCACTTTGCCGTGCCGAGCGCGGGAATCTGCGTGACCGTGTTGGTCGGCGGGCCCGCGAAGCTGGTCTTGAAGCCGCCGATCGACAGCATGTCGATCTCGAGCAGGAAGGGGCCGTCGGTGGACAGCGCCTCGTCGAGCCGCGCCGGCAGCTCGGCCAGGTCCTTCACGCGCGCATGCGGCAGCGCGATCGACCGGCACAGCAATTCGTAGTCGGGCGTGTGCAGCTCGGCATAGCACTGGCGGCCGCCGTACTGCGCGTCCTGGATGTTCTTGATCACGCCGTAGCTCTGGTCGTTCATCAGCACGATGGCCATCGGCGCCTTCTCCTGCACCATGCAGGCCAGCTCGCCCAGGTTGAGGATGAAGCCGCCGTCGCCGGCCAGGCAGAAGGTCTTGCGGCCCGAACCGGTGACCGCGGCACCGATGGCCGCGCCGATCGCCATCGGCATGCCCTGCCCGATGCCGCCGCCCGTGGCGTGCACGCCGGCGCTCGGCTCGAAGATGCGCAGCTCGCGGTTGCCCCAGGTGCTGTTGGAGACCGTCACGTCGCGCACCCAGTTGAACTGGCGGCCGGCCGCCGACTGCAGGCGGCGCACGAGTTCGGCATAGGGCCCGAGGCCGTCGCGCAGCGTCGCCACCGCCTGCTCGTGCGCGGCGCGCAGGTCGACCAGCAGTCGCGGGTCGGCGCGGTAGCCGGCCGCCTCGAGGCGATCGGCCAGGCCCTCGAGCGCGAGCGCCGAGTCGCCGCAGACGAAGGCCTCGGAGGCATAGCAGCGGCCTTCGGCGGCCGCGTCGGCATCGATGCGGTAGAGCGGGCGCGGCAGCTTGAGTTCGTACTTGAGCGTCTCGTTGCCGCGCAGCCGCGAGCCGACGACCAGCAGCGCATCGCAGCTCTGGTAGAAGGCCTCGACCGGCTTCTGGATGTTGTAGGCGCCGAGCGAGCCGGCATCGTCCTCGGGCACGGTGCCGCGGCCCTGCGTGGTCGTGACCACGCCGAAGCCCAGCTTCTGCAGCCGCTGGATCGCGGCACGGGCATGGCGCGCGCCGCCGCCGATCCACAGCAGCGGACGCTTCGCGGCGGCGAGCCGCGCGGCCAGCGCATCGAGCCCGGCAGCCGAGGGCACGGGCCGCTCGATGGGCAGCGGCGACAGGTCGGCCGGCATGGTGGTCAGCGCCGACTGGATGTCGATCGGGATCTCCACGCTGACCGGGCCGGTGGGCGCGGTCAGCGCGAGCTGCACCGCGCGCTTGAGCGTGCCGAGCACGGTCTCGACGCTGCGCACGCGCAGCGCCGCCTTCGACACCGCCTTGAGCATGGTGAGCTGGTCGGGCGCCTCGTGGATGTACGACATGCCCTTGTCGAGGTAGGGCGTCTCGATCTGCCCGGTGATGTGCAAGAGCGGCGCGCCGGCGGTGAGCGCCTCGACCAGGCTGCCCGCGATGTTGCCCGCGGCCGGACCGGTGCTGGTGATGCACACGCCCAGGCTCGCGGTGGAGCGTGCATAGGCGTCGGCCATGTTGCCCGCGCCGGCCTCGCCGCGCGCCGAGACGAAGCGGATCGTGCCGCGCTGCGCGAAGGCATCGAGGATCGGCATGTTGTGGATCGAGATCACGCCGAAGGCGGCCTTGACGCCGCACTGCTCGAGGAAGGCGGCGACGACCGCGCCCACGGTCACGGGGCTGTTGTTGTTCTGGGGGTTATGCATGGCGCGAGTGGCCTCCGGAGATGTCGATATGGCTGCCCGTCGTGTAGGAAGCGAGGGGGGAAGCAAGGAACAGGATCGCGCGCGCGGCTTCGGTCGGAAGCCCCAGGCGACCCAGCGGGATGTGTTTGGTCTTCGCGAGCTGGCCGCTCCAGGCGGCCCAGTCCAGCGACTTGTCTTCGCGCGCCTCGAAGCGGCGGCGCCACTGGCCCGACTCGACCAGGCCGATCAGGATGCCGTTGACGCGCACGCCCTGCGGCGCGAACTCGGTCGCCATCGAGCGCACCAGGTTCAAGAGGCCCGCGCGCGCGGCCGAGGTCGCGACCATGTGCGGCTCGGGCTGGCGCGCCAGCAGCGAGTTGGCGCAGACGATGGCGGCGTCGCCAAGCACGGCGCGCTGCGCCGCGAGCTGCGGCAGGAAGGCGCGCGTGGGATGGATCACCGAGAAGAACTTCAGGTGCAGCTCCTGCGTCCACGCCTCGTCGTCGGTGTCGGCGAAGGTCGAGACCCGGCCCTGCCCCGCGTTGTTGACCAGCATCGAGGCCGGGCCGAGCGCGGCCTCGCTGGCGGCCGCGAAGGCGCGCACCGCGGCGGCATCGAGCACGTCGCAGGGCTGCGCGAACAGCCGCGCCTCGGGAAAGCGCGCGCGCAGGCCGGCCACGGCGCCATCGAGCCGCTCGGCGTTACGGCCGCACAGCGCGACCGCGGCGCCGCAGGCCAGCAGCAGCTCGACCGTGGCCAGGCCGATGCCCGACGACCCGCCCGTGACCACGGCCACGCGGCCGGCCAGTGCATCGGCGGCGAAGAAGGAAGAAGAGGAAGCAGCCATGGATCTCAGGCGCTGCGCAGCGGCACCACCTTGGCGGCGCGCGCGGGCGAGTAATTGAGCAGGCCCGAGATCTCGTCGGCCGTGCCGCGCACGCGCTGCACCATCTCGTCCATGCGGCTCTCGTCGATGTGGCCCGAGGTGATGGTGGCGCCCAGTGCCGCCACGATGTGGCCGCCGTGGTCGCGCACCGGCGCGGCGATGGTCGAAATGTTCGACTCGAAGAAGCCCTCGCCGAGCACATAGCCGCGCTGGCGGTCGGCCTGCACCATGTCGAACAGCTCGTTGACGGTCTTCGGCGTGCTCGGCGAGAAGGTCTCGAGCTTGTCCTCGGGATAGAGGGCGCGCAGTTGCGGCAGGGTCAGGTCCTCCAGCAGGATGCGGCCCAGCACCGTGGCATGGGCCGGCAGCCGCGTGCCCACGGTGACCGAGCTCGCGAAGGGCGTGGGCGGCGCGACCTTGGCGACGTAGACGATCGAGCGGCCGTCGCGCACCACCAGGTTGCAGGGCGTGCGCAGCTCCTCGCAGAGGCGGTTGAGCAGCGGCGTGCCGAGCTGCGTGAGCTCGAGCGAGGCCAGGTATTCGAAGCCCAGGCGCAGCACGGCCAGGCCCAGGCGGTAGTCGCGCCCGCCTTCGGCGCGCTCGAGGAAGCCCATGTTCTCGAGCGTGGTGAGCAGGCGGAACACGGTCGAGCGCGGCAGGTCGAAGCGGCGCGCCAGCTCGGGCGCCGAGAGCGTGCGGCTCTCGCGGCTGAACTCGCACAGCACGCGCAATCCGCGCTCGAGCGCGGGCACGTTGTAGCGGTCCGCGCCCTCTTCCATCGCGTCGGTGTCATTGGTGGCCATGTCTCTTGATTTCCTTCGTTGGATAGGGGTGGTGGCGCTCAGTGCGCGAGCGATTCGCGCAGCAGCGCGGCGACGGCCCGCGGTTGCTCCACGTAGCCGGCGTGGCCCGCATCGTCCACCAATTCGAGCGCCACGCCGCAGCGCCGCGCCACTTCCTCGCAGGCCGCGGGCGGCGTGACCGCATCGAGCGCGCCGCAGGCCACGCGCACCGGCATCGGCGGCGGCAGCTCGGCCAGCAGGTCGGCGTTGCACAGCAGCTCGACGGCCTGGCGGTAGCCGCGGTCGTTCAGGCGCGCCATGTTCCAGCGCACCCATTGGCGCGCGGCCTCGCTGGCCTGGTCGGACACCAGCCGGCCCGCGCGCTGCGCAGCCATGCCGGCGATGCCGAGCTGCTCGAGCGTGGCGAGCCGTTCGGCGCGGACCTTGGCGCGCGCCTCCGCGCGCTGCGCGGCGCCGTAGCCGATCGCGGGGCTGACCAGCAGCAGCCGGCGGATGCGCGCATCGCGGCGCGCGGCCGCGGCGGCGACGATCGCGCCGAGCGAATGGCCGAGCAGCACGCAGGACTCGATGCGCAACGCATCGAGCAAGGCGCCCAGGCGCGCCGCGTAGTCGGCGGCTGTCGGTGCATCGGCCTCGAGCGGCGTCGATGCGCCGTAGCCCGGCGCGTCCCAGGCGATCAGTCGCGCCTCGGGTGCGAGCAGCTCGGCGACCTCGAGCCACGAGGCCGCGCCCGAGCCGATGCCATGCAGGCAGACGATCGCCGGGCCCTGCCCGCGTTCGCGCACCGACACCACGGCGTCGCCCGCGACCGCGACCTCGCGGGCCGCGAAGCGCGCATCGAGCCGCGCCAGCTCGGCAGCGGGCGGCATCGAGGCCTGGATGTCGATGGTCTGCATGGCCGCCGTGCTCAACGCTTGATCCTGGCCAGCGGATGGTCGGCCGGATAGGTCGGCGTCACCGGCTTCTTGGCGCCGAGCATCACGCACATCAGCGCGTCCTCGTCGCCGATGTTGATCTCCTCGCGGTAGACGCCGGGCGGCACCGAGATCAGGTCGCGGTCGGTCATGATGGTCTCGAAGCGCTCGCCGTCCTTCTCGATCACCACCTTGAGCTTGCCGCGGATCAGGAAGAACACTTCCTCCACGTCGGTGTGCAGGTGCGGCGGGCCTTCGTGGCCGGCCGGGATCACCATGGTCGAGAAGGTGAAGTGCTCGGCCGGCACGGTGTCGACGTCCTTGGCGACGCCGGTGCCGCCCGTGCCCACGTAGCGCATCTGGGCGCGGCGGAACTTGGGATCGAAATCGGCCTGGAACTTCAGCGCGTCCCAGTCGTACTTGCGGGTCGAATAGCGCGCGATGCGGCTGTCCATCCACTCGGCGAGGCTGCTGCCCGCGGGCTGCGCCAGGCTGTTGGTGCCGGCATCGTTGATCTTTTGCTGTTCGGACAGATCGCTCATGGTGTGGGACTCCTGGGTCGAAGAGGAAGGGATTCAGTGCATCGCGAAGCCGCCGTTCACGGCCAGCAGCTGGCCGGTCACGAAGCGCGCGAGGCCGGAGAGCAGGAACACGGTGGCGCCGCAGACGTCGGCCGCCTGCTGTTCGCGCGGGATGGCGCGGCCCTCGAGGTATTTCTGGTGGCGCGCCATCGGCACGTACTCGGTGGCCTCGACCAGCGTGAGGCCGGGCGCCACGGCGTTGACGGTGATGCCGTCGCCGCCCCATTCGCGCGCCAACGAGCGCGTCATGGAGATCACCGCGCCCTTGCTCGAGGCATAGGCCAGCAGGTTGGGCGCGCCCCACAGCGCAGTGTCGGAAGCGAGGTTGACGACGGCGCCGCGGCCGCTGTCGGCCAGCGCCGCGCGGCAGGCGCGGCCCATGAGCCAGCTGCCGCGCACGTTGACGGCCATCACGCGGTCCCACGTGTCGATCTCGAGCTGGTGCGCGTCGCGGCCGCCCGAATTGGTGATGGCGGCGTTGTTGACCAGGCCGTCGAGCCCGCCGAGCAGCCGGATCGCCTCGGCGGCGCCGGCCTCGATCGAGGCGGGGTCCGCGAGGTCGATGGCCAGCGCATGCGCCTGGCGGCCGGCGTCGCGCAGTGCCTTCGCTTCGCTTTCGGCCTGCTCGCCGAGGATGTCGGCCAGCACCACGCCGGCACCGGCCGCGGCGATGCATTGCGCGAACGCGAGGCCGAGGCCGCGCGCGCCGCCGGTGACGAGCACGCGGCGGCCGGCCAGCAGGTTGGCCGGCAGTTCGGCCAGCAGCGCCTGCAGGCTGGCGGGATCGGCGGTGGTCTTGAATTCGGTCATGGCGGGTTCAGTCGGCCTGGATGCCGAGCTCCTTGATGACCTTGCCGAAGCGCGCGTAGTCGGCGGCATTGGTCTTGCCGAGCACCTCGGCCTCGCCGCCCACGGGCGTGGTGCCGAGCACGGCCATGCGCGAGACGATCTCGGGCATCTTCAGGATCTCGTTGAAGTGGCCGTTGAGCGTCTTCACGATCTCGGGCGGCAGGTTGCGCGGGCCCCAGAGGCCGTTCCAGGCCGTCACCTCGACGTCCTTGTAGCCCTGCTCGGCCAGCGTGGGCACATGGGGCGCGAGCGGCGTGCGCTGGGCCGAGGCCACGGCCAGCGCGCGCAGCTTGCCGTTGGCGAAGTACGGCGCCACCGGGCCCAGCGTGATGAAGGTGACGGGCACGTGACCGCCGAGCACGTCGTTGACCGCCGGCGCCACGCCCTTGTAGGGCACGTGCGCGAGGCTGGCGCCCGAGGCGCGCGCGAACATCTCGCCGAGGATGTGCATCGGCGAGCCGCTGCCCGGGCTCGCATAGCCGAGCGGCTTGGCCGGCTTGGCCGCGGCCACCGCGTCCTTCAGGCTCGCGAAGCCGCTGCCGGCGCCGGCCACCAGGAACAGCGGCTGGCTACCGGTCTGCACGATCGGCGTGAAGCCCGCGAGCACGTCGTAGCCCGAGGTGCCGCCGGTCTTGAGCACCAGTTGCGCGATCGAGAAGGTGCTGGGCGCGAGCAGCAGCGTGTAGCCGTCGGGCGCGGCCTTCGACACGAAGGCGCTGCCGATGATGCCGCTGGCGCCGGGCCGGTTGTCGACCAGCACCGGCTGGCCGACGCGCGTGGCGAGCTTCTCGGCGAACAGCCGCGCGAGCGCGTCGGTGTCGCCGCCGGCCGGGTAGGCGACCACCAGCGTGATCGGCTTGGCCGGATAGGCGTCGGCCCAGGCGGACCCGGTGGCGCTGGCGGCGGCCGCGCAGACGGCGGCGGCAAGGGCGTGGCGGCGAGTGAGGGGCATGGATTCGTGGGTCCGGGTGGATCGCTGTTTGTTTTACTAATGAAACAACGATTTATTAATGGAACGCCACGAAGGATAGCGATCAGGACAACTTCATATCTAGGTAGAAACCCTAGTCGGCTTTGCGCATGCAAAAACAGGGCGGCTCCTCTCGGAACCGCCCTGCCCTGGCGTCGAAGCAGCGCTGCTCAGCCGCCGTAGCGCGCGACCGTCAGCCCTTCCATGTCGATCGCGGGCACACGCCCGCCGACCAGGTCGGCCATCACGCGGCCGGTGCCGGCCGCCATGGTCCAGCCCAGCGTGCCGTGGCCCGTGCTCAGCAGCAGGTTCGGGATGCGGCAGGCGCCGATCACGGGCGTGCCGTCGGGCGTCATCGGGCGCAGGCCGGTCCAGAAGCTGGCCGTGCCCACGTCGCCGCCGCGCGGAAAGAGATCGGTCACCACGTGCTCGAGCGTGTCGCGCCGGCCGGCATCGAGGCGCAGGTCGAAGCCCGAGAGCTGGGCCGTGCCGCCGACGCGGATGCGCTCGCCGAGCCGGGTGACGGCGACCTTGAAGGTCTCGTCCATCACGGTGGATTCGGGCGCCCCCGCCGGGTCGGCGATCGGCACCGTGATCGAGAAGCCCTTGACCGGGTACACCGGCAGGTCGATGCCCAGCGGCCTGGCGAGCGCGGGCGAGTAGCTGCCGAGCGCGAGCACGTAGCGGTCGGCGACGAAGCGACCGGCATCGGTGCGCACCGCGGTCACGCCGCCGCCGTCGTGCTCGATGGCCTCGATGTTCACGCCGAAGCGGAAGCTGGCGCCATGGCTCTCGGCCAGCACCGCCAGCGCCTGCGTGAACTTGAAGCAGTCGCCGGTCTCGTCGCCCGGCAGCCGCAGGCCGCCGACGAACTTCTCGCGCACCGCGGCCAGCGCGGGCTCGTATTGCACGCAGCCCTCGCGGTCGAGCAGCTGGTAGGGCACGCCCGAGGCCTTCAGCACCTCGACGTCCTTGGCGCTGTCGTCGAGCTGCTGCTGGCTGCGAAACAGCTGCAGCGTGCCCTGCATGCGCTCGTCGTAGGCGATGCCGGTATCGGCGCGCAGCGCCTTCAGGCAGTCGCGGCTGTATTCGGCCAGCCGCACCATGCGCGCCTTGTTGAGCTCGTAGCGCGCCTGCGTGCAGTTGCGCAGCATCGCGAGCCCCCAGCGCCACATGGCCGGGTCGAGCATCGGCTTGATGACCAGCGGGCTGTGCTGCATCAGCATCCACTTGACGGCCTTCCGCGGCACGCCGGGCCCGGCCCAGGGCGCCGAATAGCCGGGCGAGACCTCGCCCGCGTTGGCGAAGCTGGTTTCGAGCGCGGGCGCCGGCTGGCGCTCGAGCACCGTCACCTCGTGGCCGTCGCGCGCCAGGTAATACGCCACCGAGGTGCCGATGACACCGCTGCCCAGGACCAGGATCCGCATCGAAGACCTCCCGCTGCCGAAGCCGGCATGCCGCGAGGGTACAGCGGCCGACTTACAGCTTCAAAGCGTCTTGCAACTGCCGTGCCGAGAAGCGCTGCCGCGCCGCGGGCCAGGCCTCGAGCAACTCGACCATGCGCGCGTTGCGCGGCGCCTCCAGGCCGCAGGCCTCGGCCAGCCGCACGATCTCGCCGCTGAGCGCATCGATCTCGGTGCGCCGGCCGAGCGCGAGGTCGTCGGCCATGCTCGAGCGCGCCTTGGCGTCGATGCGCAGCATGCGCGCGGCGACGATGCGGAACAGCCAGTCGGGCAGCCGCAGCAGGCCCGGCAGCCGGCGCGGCGGCACGGCCGTGACCTGGGCCGGCGCGATGCCGGCCTGGCGCAGCACGCGCAGGCCCTCGTCCATGAGCGCCGCGAAGCAGCGCCGGTAGCCGCGCTGCATCAGCTGCTCGCGCAGCGGCAGGCCCGACAGCGCATTGACCGGGTTGTTGAGGTTGATCAGCAGCTTGCCCCACTGGATCGGCCGCAGGTCGGCATGCAGGTCGAGCGGCACGCCGGCGCGCTCGAACACCGGCAGCCAGGGCCGCAGCGCCTCGTCGTCGCGCGCCGCGAGCCGGCCCGGCGTGCCGCGGTGGAAGGCACCGGGGCCGAGCTCGGCGACGTTGTAGGGCACCATCGCCGGCACCACGTTGAGCGTGGGGCCGGCCTCGGACGCGACCGCGGCATTCGAGACCCCGTTCTGCAGCGAGACCACCAGCGTGCCCGCCGGCAGCGAGAAGGCCAGCTCGGCCGCGGCCTCGGCGGTGGCACCGCTCTTCACGGCAAGCAGCACCAGGGCGGGCTTGATGCCGCCGGGGACCCGGTCGACCAGGTGCAGGCCGGCGGCCGGCAGATGGTGCTTGCGGCCCTCGAGATCGGTCAGCGCCAGGCCCTGCGCGGCCAGCGCCTGCAGCACGCGCGCACGCCCGACGAAGGTGACCGGCACGCCGGCCGCCGCGAGGCTGCCGCCGACGAAGCAGCCGATGGTGCCCGCGCCCATCACGAGGACTTCGCCGGGCACCGTGTCGGTCATCGCGACGGTTTCCGCGGGATCAGAGGCGTTCGCTCACCCAGGCCTGCACCGACTGCAGCGCCGCGGGCAGCGCGGCGGCATCGGTGCCGCCGGCCATCGCCAGGTCGGGCTTGCCGCCGCCCTTGCCACCCACCTGCTGGGCCACGAAGTTGACGAGCTCGCCGGCCTTGACCTTGCCCATCGCGTCGGCCGTGACGCCGGCCGCGAGCTGCACCTTGGCGCCGTCGACCGCGGCCAGCACGATGGCGGCGCTCTTGAGCTTGTCCTTGAGCTTGTCCATGGTGTCGCGCAGCGTCTTGGCATCGGCGCCGTCGAGCTTGGCGGCCAGCACCTTCACGCCCTTGACCTCGATGGCCTGCGCCAGCAGCTCGTCGCCCTTGGACGAGGCGAGCTTGCCCTTGAGCGAGCCGACTTCGCGCTCGAGCGCCTTGACCTGGTCGAGCACCTGGGCCAGCCGGCCCTGCAGCTCGGCGGCCGGCGCCTTGAGCGTGGCGGCCGCGCTGTGCACGGTGGATTCGAGGTCCTGCAGGTAGGCCAGCGCATTGGCGCCGGTGATGGCTTCCACGCGGCGCACGCCGGCGGCCACGCCGCCTTCGCTCACGATCTTGAACAGGCCGATGTCGCCGGTGCGCGCCACGTGCGTGCCGCCGCAGAGCTCGCGGCTCGAGCCGATGTCGAGCACGCGCACGGTCTCGCCGTACTTCTCGCCGAACAGCATCATCGCGCCGGTCTTCTGGGCCGATTCCATGTCCATCACGCGCGCCTGCGTGGCGGCGTTGGCGAGGATCTCGGCATTCACGCGCTGCTCGATCTCGAGGATCTGCTCGCGCGTGACCGGTGCGTTGTGCGCGAAGTCGAAGCGCGTCTTGTCGGCATCGACCAGCGAGCCCTTCTGCTGCACGTGGCCGCCGAGCACCTCGCGCAGCGCCTTGTGCATCAGGTGGGTGACCGAGTGGTTGCGCATGGTGGCGGCGCGGCGCGCGCCGTCGACCGCGGCCTTGACGCTGTCGCCGACCTTGAGCGTGCCCTGGGTCTGCGTGCCGTGGTGGCCGTAGACGTCGGCCTTGATCTTGAGCGTGTCCTCGACGCCGAACTGCACGCCCTCGGCCGAGATGAAGCCCTGGTCGCCGACCTGGCCGCCGCTCTCGGCGTAGAACGGGGTGGTGTCGAGCACCACGATGCCGCTCTGGCCTTCCTTGAGTTCCTGCACGGCCGAGCCTTCGAGGTACAGCGCCAGCACCTTGGCCGCTTCCTCGAGGTGTTCGTAGCCGGTGAAGACGTTGCCCGCGCCGCTGTACTCGACCGCGCGCTCCATCTTGAACTTGCCGCCCGCGCGGCCGGCTTCCTTCTGGCGCCGCATCGCTTCGTTGAAGCCGGCCTCGTCGACCTGCACGTCGCGCTCGCGGCAGACGTCCTGCGTCAGGTCGAGCGGGAAGCCGTAGGTGTCGTGCAGCTTGAAGGCCACGTCGCCCGGCAGCGTCTTCACGCCGCCGGCCAGCGCCGTGTCGAGGATTTCCATGCCGATCGCCAGCGTCTCGAAGAAGCGCTCTTCCTCGGCCTTGAGCGTGTCGGTGATCTGCTTCTCGTCGGCCACCAGCTTCGGATAGGCCTCGCCCATCAGCCTCGCCAGGTCGGGCACCAGCTTGTGGAAGAAGGGCTTCTTCTGCCCCAGCTTGTAGCCATGCCGGATCGCGCGGCGGATGATCCGCCGCTGCACATAGCCGCGGCCTTCGTTCGAGGGGATCACGCCGTCGGCCACCAGGAAGGCGGTGGCGCGGATGTGGTCGGCGATCACCTTGAGCGAGTTGTTCGCGAGGTCCTTCTCGCCGGTCTCGCGCGCGGCGGCCTTGATCAGCGCATCGAAGATGTCGATCTCGTAGTTGCTGTGCACGTGCTGCAGGATCGCCGCCAGGCGTTCCAGGCCCATGCCGGTGTCGACGCAGGGCGCGGGCAGCTTGACGACGCTGCCGTCGTCCTGCATGTCGAACTGCATGAACACGTGGTTCCAGATCTCGATGAAGCGGTCGCCGTCTTCCTCCGGGCTGCCCGGGGGGCCGCCGGGGATGTGCGGGCCGTGGTCGTAGAAGATCTCGGAGCACGGGCCGCAGGGGCCGGTGTCGGCCATCATCCAGAAGTTGTCGGACTTGTACTTGCCGCCCTTGTTGTCGCCGATGCGGATCACGCGCTCGGGCGGCAGGCCGATCTCCTTGGTCCAGATGTCGAAGGCCTCGTCGTCCTCGTGGTAGACCGTGGCCAGCAGGCGCTCGGGCGGCAGCTTGAAGACCTGCGTGAGCAGCTCCCAGCCCCAGTGCAGCGATTCGCGCTTGAAGTAGTCGCCGAAGCTCCAGTTGCCCAGCATCTCGAAGAAGGTGTGGTGGCGCGCGGTGTAGCCCACGTTCTCGAGGTCGTTGTGCTTGCCGCCGGCGCGCAGGCAGGCCTGGACCGAGGCGGCGCGCACGTAGGGGCGCTTGTCTTCGCCGAGGAACACGTCCTTGAACTGCACCATGCCCGAGTTGGTGAACATCAGCGTCGGGTCGTTGCCCGGCACCAGCGGGCTCGAGGCCACCACCGTGTGGCCCTTGGAGGCGAAGAAATCGAGAAAGGTCTTGCGGATGTCCGCGACAGTGAATGTGGGCTGGCTCATCTTTGGATTCGTCTTCTGTCGAGGGCGGCGCGGCGATGGCGACCCTCATGTCGAACCCACTGCGGCGAACCGGCCTAACTGCTTGATTTGCTTGAACAATCGATTATAGGTTTGGCGCCCGCCGGGCGGCCCGGCCGGATGCAATCCCCCGCTGCACGCTCCCTGGCGCGGGGCTAATATGTGCCCTGACGCGAACCCGGGGACCGACGAGAACCAAAACCGGCCGGCCCCCTCCTATTCATCTGGACATGAATCAAGGAACACGCATGGCAAGCCACGAGGCGGAAGCGCACTGGACGATCGAAGACCTCGACTTCTCGCGCATCGCGCTCGACAGGGTGCGCAGCGACGAGAACCTCTTCTATCTGGTGGCCGCCGCCTCCTTCATCGAAAGCGGTTCCGACCTCTACACCCACAACCTGGTCGATTTCTTTCGTGGCGATGAGGAAGTCACCGCCTGGCTCAGTACCCAGTGGGAGCAGGAGGAACTGCAGCACGGCAAGGCGCTGCGCGCCTACGTCGAGTACGTCTGGCCCGAGTTTCCCTGGGAGCAGGCCTACCGCGGCTTCCTCGAGGAGTACGCCACCTACTGCAAGGTCGAGCTGCTGGCGCCCACGCGCGGCCTCGAGATGAGCGCGCGCTGCGTGGTCGAGACCGGCACCGCCACCTACTACAAGGCCATGGCGCGCAGCACCGACGAGCCCGTGCTGCACGACCTCGCGACCCGCATCGCGACCGACGAGGTCAACCACTACAAGCACTTCTATCGCTTCTTCCGCCGCTACCGCGAGCAGGAAGGGCTGGGCCGCTTCCGCGTGCTCGGCACCATCGGCCGGCGCACGCTGGAACTCAAGAGCGAGGACGCCGACTGCGCGATCCGCCACGTGGTGCGCGCGCGCTCGCCCGAGCGCGCCGACGATGCCGCCTACGTGCGCGGCCTCGGCGCCACCATGAACCGCACCATCCGCACCCACCTGAGCCCGGGCGCCACGCTCAAGATGCTGATGCGTCCGCTCGAGCTGCCGGCGCGCGTGCAGACGGTGGTGCAGTACCCGATCCAGCAGTTCATGCAGCACGTGTTCCTGCGCTGAGGCGCGGTACATGCAGGCCCGCGCGGCCATCCATTCACGACAGCGAATAAGGGAGAACGAGCATGCCGCCATCGGCATGAAATTGACGCACGTCAAGAGTTTTTGAGGCGAACGCTCCGACAGTGGAAACCGTTTCGGAAGCCCTCCATGCGAAGGCTCCGAGCACCTTCCATAACTACAGACTCGCCCAGAGACAAAGGACAGGTTCGTCATGACCACTCCCTCGCCCATCGCCGTGGAGAGCAGCAGCGCGCCGCGCTCCGCCTCGGCTTCCTCCACCACCCGCAAACCCTCGACGCGCTGGATCCAGCTCTCGCTGGGCATCGTCTGCATGGCGATGATCGCCAACGTCCAGTACGGCTGGACCCTGTTCGTCGCACCGATGGAGGCCAAGCACCACTGGGGGCTGGCCGCGATCCAGATCGCGTTCTCGGTCTTCGTCGTGGTCGAGACCTGGCTGGTGCCGATCGAAGGCTGGCTGGTCGACCGCTTCGGCCCGCGGCCGGTGATCGCCGGCGGCGCGATCCTCGCGGCCTGCGGCTGGATCATCAACGCCTACGCCGACAGCCTGCCGGTGCTCTACGCCGCGGCCGTGATCTCGGGCATCGGCGCCGGCTGCGTCTACGGCACCTGCGTGGGCAACGCGCTCAAGTGGTTCCCCGACCGCCGCGGCCTGGCCGCGGGCCTCACGGCCGCGGGCTTCGGCGCCGGCGCGGCGATCACCGTGATCCCGATCGCCAACATGATCCAGACCTCGGGCTACGAGCACACCTTCCTGTACTTCGGCATCCTGCAGGGCGCCTGCATCTTCGTGATGTCGATGTTCATGGTGAAGCCCTTCGTACCCAGCGGCGTGATCGCGCAGACCCGCCTGGTGATGACCAAGGTCGACTACACGCCGGCCGCGATGGTCAAGACCCCGGTCTTCTGGCTCACCTACCTGCTGTTCGTGCTGGTGGCCGCGGGCGGCCTGATGGCCACGGCCGAGATCGGCCCGATCGCCAAGGACTACCACATCGACAAGATGCCGATGCACTTCCTCGGCCTGTCGATGCCCCTGCTGACCATGACGCTGGCCATCGACAACCTGGCCAACGGCTTCACGCGGCCGCTGTGCGGCTTCGTGTCGGACAAGATCGGTCGCGAGAACACCATGCTGATCGTCTTCATCGGCGAGGGCCTGGCCCTGCTGGGCCTGCGCCAGTACGGCCACGAGCCGGTGGCCTTCATGACCTTCGCGGCGCTGGTGTTCCTGTTCTGGGGCGAGATCTACTCGATCTTCCCGGCGCTGGTGGCCGACACCTTCGGCATCAAGAACGCCGCCGGCAACGCCGGCACCATGTACACGGCCAAGGGCACCGCCTCGCTGTTCGTGCCGCTGGGCACCGTGCTGGCCGCGGGCGGCAACTGGGACCGCGTGTTCCTGCTGGTCGCGGTGGTGTCGATCGCCTCGGGCATCGCGGCCAAGCTGGTACTGGCGCCGCTGCGCCGGCGCACCATCGAGGCCGCGAACGCGGCGGCGGCCGCGCGCAACTGAAGACGTTTCCACCCCAAAGAAAAACGGCCGCATCAGCGGCCGTTTTTTCTTCTTTCTGCGGGCAGTGTCAGCTCGCCGAGGTCGCACCGGCACGCCGGCCGGCATCGAGCGAGTAGAGCTGAGGTTGCGGGCGCTCCTCGGACACCTTGGGCGCATCCGCACCGCTGGAGGGCTGCGGCCGGTAGAGCTCGCTCTCGAGGCGCCGCACCCGCTCGGCGTACATGCGCGCCAGCGCGCTGTGGTGCTCGGCCGCGGCCTGGTGCTCGATGCGCGCCATCTGCGCCTCCTCGAGCAGCGTCGCTGCGCGCTTCAGGTAGGCGGTCGGGCTCGAACGAAGGAAGTCGAACATCATGGGAAGCTCCTTTCGGATGTGATGCGATGGAGCCATCCTTGGCCGCCGGGCGGCGGCGGTCTGTAGTCTCATGCGCCACGCGGGCGTAGACACGAGGGAATCGTTCACGGAATCGCGGCCGGCATGAGGGCAGGGAAAGTACCGACGTTAAACTTTTGTTTTCATCGGAAACTTCGCTCGAATCCTCCCTCCCCCTGAGCTACATGCTCACCTCACCCGCTTCGGCGGGTGTTTTTTTGGGCCTCAGATCCGCTGTTGCCATTTCGCCAGGAAGGCCGCGACGGCCGCGCCGACCAGCAGCCCGATCGCATCCGCCAGCAGGTCCTCGAACTCCGCCGAGCGATCGGGCGTGAACGACTGCAGCACCTCGATCAATCCGCCATAGGCCAGCAGCGCCGGCAACACGAGACGCAGTCGCCCGGGCCATGACCAGCAGCCCAGGCCGCCGAGCGTCGCGAAGGCCAGCAGGTGGTTGGACTTGTCCCAACCGGTGGTCGGCATCGGCACGTTCTGGGGCAGCAGGCTCAGCACGAGCACCGCGAGCATCGTGATGGCCAGCAGCCAGCGCCACTTGCGCGGGCCGGCGAGGGCCGCATGCGAAAAGATCTCCGGTCGGCTCACGCCATCTCCTGTAGCAAAGCCCTCGATTGTGCCGCCCACGACAGCCGCGGCTTGCCCTCGCGCGCAACGTCCCCGCAGAATCGCGCGTGCCCGCATCCGGGCGCATTCGCCACAAGAAGAACACGAGGAGACAACCGATGCTCAAACGGCTTCTGGCCCTGGCCGTGCTTGCCACCGCGCTCGTGGGCTGCACCACCGCGCCCCCCGTTCCACCCGATGCCGGCAAGCTGCCCAGGGGCGCGAAGGTCGGCCTGCTCGTCAACATGCCGGCGCCCGCGCAGCACATGCACGTGGGCACCACCGTCTTCACCAACTTCGCGACGAGCCACCAGTTTCCGTGGAACCCCACGTCGCGGACCTACGACATCTTCACTGCCGACCTCGAGCGAGCCGGCTTCCAGGTCGTGCGGCTCACGAACTACGCCACCACCAGCGTCAATGCGCTCGCCGTCTCGCAGAACGACGGCTGGCGCGCCAATCCGGCCCAGGCCTGGGCAACGCAGAAACTCAAGGAACAGCAGATCGCGGCGGTCGTCGTCGTCGAGGGCAAGCGCACCCTGACGCGCATGGAGTGCAGCGGCGGCCCCTGCGCCGAAAGCCACATGGCCAATTCGGGACTCTTCACGCGCAGCATGCTCGGTTCGACGCGCTATTTCGCCGTGCCAGCGATGGAGGCCAAGGTCTTCGCCATCGCCCCGCCGATCGAGCTCTCGGCCTACGAGCCGCTGAAGACGCTGCAGGCGGGACGCGTACGGCAGCTCAAGGACTTCGCGGAACCGAAGGACTTCAACCTGTTGAGCAAGGCCGAGTTCCAGCCGGTGGTGACGGCGATCGATGCCCACATCGCAGCGATCTCGCGTGCGACGGTGCAGGCGCTGGTCAACGGGGCGAAGTAGCAAGACCCCATGCACGTCCAACCGCTGTTCGCCATGACCGAGCGCCACGAGCTGCACCGGCTCATGCGCGACTACCCGCTCGCCACCGTCGTCGTCGCCCGCTCGGGAAAGATGGACGCGAACCTGCTGCCCCTGCACCTCTCGGACCGCGGCGCGCATGGCCTGCTGTCGGGCCACGTGGCGCGAAGCCATTCGCTGTGGACGCAGGACCCGGGAGAGGCCGAGGTCACCGCCGTCTTCCAGAGCCCCAACGCCTACATTTCCCCGCGCTGGTACGTCAACGGACAGCGCAGCGGCCGCAATGCGCCGAGCTGGAACTACGTGGCGGTGCAGGCACAAGGGCGGCTGCGATTCATCGACGACGCCGACTGGATGCGCGCCCACCTTGCGGCGTTGACCGCGGCGCAGGAAGCGGGGCGGCCGCAGCCCTGGTCGGTGGAGGACGCATCGCCCGAATTCCTCGGCGAGACGGCACGGCGGCTCGTGGGCTTCGAGATCGAGATCCAGGCCTTGACCGGCAAGCGGTTTCTTTCCCAGCAGCGCACCGAGGCGGATCGGGAGAGTCTGGTGCGGAACCTGGAGCAGGATGCATCGCCAGCCGCTCGAGCGGTTGCCGGACTCCTGCGGCCATAGCGGGATCTTCAATCGGCTATGGCACCATCGGCAGACCAGGGAGCCACAAGAAAAACAGTCACGATTTCGACGGTCAGAGGCACGGAGCCGCCGAGATCGAGGCGAGCGAAGACGCACCGCAAGTCTTCCTCTCGATTCAATCATTCACCGCGATGAACGCCACAACGAAGCAAATCACGATTCGCCAGAACACCTACGACGTGGTGACCGATCTCGACTATGGCGCCCGGATCGGCAGCCGCTTCGAACCCCAGACGGTCGCGATCATGGAGGCACTGATCGACCCCGATTCACGCGTCATCGACATCGGCGCGAACATCGGCATCACCAGCCTGGCCCTGGCGCAGATGTGCCCCGCCGGGCGCATCGCCGCGGTGGAGCCGGTCCCCGCGACCTACGAGTTGCTGGCCGCGAACGTCCGGCTCGCGGCGCTCGGCCATGTCTCCACGCACAACTTCGCCCTCGGCAAGGAGCCGGGCGAGGTCGTGATGCAGGGCAACCCGAACGACCTGTCGGGCTTCTTCGTCTCGGACGATCACTACGTCGTCAAGGCCGACCACCACAGCGAGGCCAAGGCACAGGTCCTGCGCCTCGACGATGCCCTCCCGCAGCTCGGCCTCGACCGCATCGACATGCTCAAGATCGATGTCGAGGGCTTCGAACTCGACGTGCTCGAGGGTGCCAGCGAGGCACTCGCCAGGTTTCGTCCGCGCGTGTTCATGGAAATGAACCATGTCGCGTTGAATCTCTGGCGCGGCATCGCCCTGCCAGAGTTCCGCAAGAGGCTGCTGAAGATTTTTCCTTTTGCCTACGCGATCGGCCCCGATCTGATCGCCGACCTGTCGGACGACTCGCAAAGCACCAAGGCCTTCTACGCCCACGTCTACGAGAGCCACAAGTTCACGGACCTCGTGTGCGGCTTCGACAAGGCGGACCTCGCGCAGCGGCTCGCGCTCATCCCCGCCATTGCCCAGAAGAACGATCGCATCTTTGCCGAGCAGGATGCCCGGTCCGAAGCGCAATTCGAGCGACTCCACAAGCGATTGGGGGAGGCGGAACAGGCGCGGGACGCGGCGCTGGCCGAATGCCATCGACTCACGGAGGAGCGCAACAAGGTCTTGGCGGACCGCGACAAGGCAGCGGCCGAACGAGACGCCCTGCGTTCGGAGATCCATGGAATGGTCTCCTCCAAGAGCTGGAAGCTGACCTCGCCGCTTCGCAATTTCCGACGCACGCTGGGGCTCTGAGTCGATCCGCTAGAATCCGCCCCCACGCGGGTGTAGTTCAATGGTAGAAGCTCGCCCTCCAGTGAAAACGCCGTCATTTCACTGAAACCTACGCCAAAACCTACGCCGCAACATTTGGCGCTCAGGTCATAGCATCCCCCCCATGAAACAGGACGAATGGTTCGAGCAATTTGCCGACGAGTTCCGCGTGCTTGCCTTCGACCCCATCGGATCCGAATGGCTGGAAGAACTTGCCGCCGCGGTCTATCCCTTGGCCGGCAAGATGGAGCCCGCCCAGGCCGCGAAGCTGGTCTACACGGCCATGATGTTCGAGCCGGCGGAGTGCGTGGAGATGGCCCGCGTGGGTCGTCCTGACGGGCTGCGGATGCGTGGGGACCGGTGGCTTACCCGGTGCCTCGGGCCCTGGCCGCCTCGGTAGACTGGCCGCAGTCAACGCCGAAGGACGCTATGCGTGGAAGAAGCTTCAAGTACGCGGACCGCGAGATGTTCGAACTACTCACGCTCGCGCTGGGCCGCATGCAAGACGACCATACGCTGTTCGGCGAGCTGCTCGCGCGAGGCGAACTGGATGACGAGCGCGTGAAGCACCACATGGCCCACCTCGCGCACCTCTCAGAACACGCGCGCGACCGGCTGCGCTTGATGGGGCTGACCGTCAAGCCGCGGGCGCCGTTCGACGAGCCCGACAGATCTGCCTATACCGACGGCCTGTAGCTACGCCGAAGGCTCAGCCCTCGATCGGCCCAGCCTCGAATTCCTCGACCGGCGCCAGCTTCAGCAGCTTGCGCGCCTCATCCACCGTGCCGGCCAGCCAGAGGTCGACGTCGCCGAGCTCGATCGGAATCACACTGCGCTTGTCCTGCTTGTCGGCCGGCAGCGGCTCTTTGGTCTTGGGGTCGACCTCGGGCTTGTGCATGCGGTTCATCAGCGGGTGCTCGTCGGCATTCAGCGTGAGCATCGTGTAGCTCTCGTGGATCTCGCCGGTGGCCTTATCTACCCAGGTGTTCCACAGGCCCGCCAGCCCCCACGGCGCCCCGTCAGCGCGCCGGAATGCCCACCACTGGTTCTTGCCAGTCTCCCAATTCGGCTCGTCGAACGAGCGCGCCGGGATGATGCAGCGCTGCCCGCGCTTCCATGGGTTCTTGTAGCTGGCCTTCTCCTCGAGTTCCTCCGACCTGGCGTTGTTGGTCGGGTATTTGATGTTCGGATCCTTGGCGAACCATGGGATCAGACCCCACCGCCCGGATACCAGTTCGCGCTCATAGCCGGTCGCGTCCTTTGCTCGGCGAATGAACGGGCCCTGCTTTGTCGGCCATATCGCCTTCACCCACTTCGGCGGCGAGTTCTGACGGACGTGCCAGTACGACTCGATCTCATAGTCGTCGGGGGAGATGTAACGGTTGCAGATGGCTGTGCTCCTTGCTGCCGATGGACTGATTCTGCGCTCGGGAACCCGTTGACGGTCAAGCTCGGGCGGATTGATACTGTACACCCATACAGTATTTTGGAGATTGTGATGACTGCAGCTACCGACCGCTTCGCTTGGGTTTCCGGCTTCACCAATGCATGGGTCAGGGCCGCCGAAGGGCGAGCAGACGCAGAACGTCTTGTTGAAACGGGCCAGGCCTTATACCCAGTGCTGAAAGATCAACCTCCCGAAGAGGTCGCGCGCAAGCACTTCGAAAACACCCCAAAGCCGAAACAGCGCATCCGGCAACCCGAGAAGGAGTACACGGCTCTAGCCGTCGAACTTGGAATGATCAAGGACGGGGACAAGCTCGACCGGAATCTGCTGTCGTTCGCCTACGGCGTAGCAGAAAAGTGCGCATCCATCGGCGACCAATACGGCTACGGCAGGGAGTGCGCCGGCCTTCACATCCGCGGGATCTACGGTGAAGTGAGGCGCTGGCCGGCCGTCGAAGAAGATGTGCCGTTCTGACCATGAAAGACGTCGAGTACTTCACATTCATGATGCCGCCGAGCATCTGGAAGAAGAAGCCGCACCCGTCGAGCTTCAAGATGTCGATCGAGCAAGCGGCGCGGCGATGCCCCGAAGCCACGCCGATCATGAGCACCCGCGAAGTGCGCAGCCTGCCCGAAACTGCGGAAGAAATGGAGCGCAACCAGATCAAGCACAAAGGCAGGGCAAAGACGCCAGGCGAAGAGCGGTTGCAAGCCTGGCTCACAGCCCGCATCGGCATGAAGAGCGAAAAGCTCGACTAGCGCGCCCTGGACAATCGCACCATGCAAGCTGAATTTTTCCCCGCCGAAGTAACAATCCTACGCGCGCCGACCTGGTACAGCGCCGAAGCCCATGACGAAACCGAGCTGCCGCTGGCGCCCGGCGACTACAAGGTGACGCCCGGCGAGCGCTGGACGGTCACCTCGTTGAAGGACGGCTCGACCGTCTACAGTGGCATCGGCCCGGTCGAGATCCGCCGCGGCGCGAGGTGAGCGGCATGGCGTCTCTCTACCTCTCGATGACCGAAAAGCTCGTGGCGCACTGGAAGGCCACGGGCAACACCTACCCAAAGAAGTTCGTTCTCACGCCGGCCCAACACAAGGAATATGAGCGGCTGCGCGTCATCGGCAGCTTCCCGCCGACCGACAGCATGATCCACATGGGCGTGCCGATCGAGCTCGCCGAGGGAACGCCAGGCGTGATGGTCGCAGCCGACGGCGCCGAGGTCGCGCTACTCGGCACCCCCGACGCATGAAGACCGCCGAGCTCGCGGGCCCGGCGCTCAATGGCTGGATCGCGAAGGCCTTGGGCGAGCCGGCCGGCACCGACTATGCGAACGACTGGCCGGCATTCGACCGGCTGCTCGAGCGCGAGGCGATCCACGTTGCCCCGATGCCCGGGAAGGGCTACCAGTGGTGCGCGATCGTCACCGGCAAGCCCGGCAGTCGTTTCCCTGACGGCCGGGCACCATGGAAAGAGGGCCTTACCCCGCGCATCGCTGTTGGCCGCGCCATCGTGGCCGCACGCTATGGTGAAGAGGTGCCAGACCAGCAGCCCTAGCGACATCTCCGCGCCGGCCGAAGCCAGCGGAGAAGTAGCAGGCATGGCCCGCCCGAGCGGCGGCAGCCTCGCGTCCCCACGTACCATTCCGCTATCAACAACTGAGGAGCGGAGTTATGGTCTTTCTACGGATCGCGTTGCTAGCCTTCTGGACGTACTACGCATACGCTTTTGGCCAGTACCCACCAGACGAACTCAATGCCTTCGGCAAGTTCGCCGCCGTTTCATTCTTCGTGGTCGCGCCCATCTTCTACCTGCTGCCCATCTACGAAGCCTGGCGTCGCAAACACCCAAACCTCATCGCTATCGCTCTCGTGGACATCCTGCTTGGCTGGACCCTTGTCGGCTGGGTGGCCGCCATGGCTTGGGCCTTCACCAGCGGCCGCAGAGAAGTGGTGATTGTTCCGCCGGTGACAGAGGTCCCCGACGGCCCCATGAAGAAGTGCCCCTTCTGCGCAGAGACCATCAAGGCCGAAGCCATCAAGTGCAAGCATTGCGGTTCCTCGCTGACCGCCGCGGCCAGGTAGGCTGCCCTGCAGGGTGGTGCGCGCCCTACTTCGCCTTCACTGCGTCCCAGGAACGCTCACAGACGGCGCCAGCAATCCGGAGCTTCTGAGCGTAGCCTCCGACCGCTTCCGCTCTTCGGTCAGCGCGCTCAAGCAGTCCGGCGAACACTCCGATGGGATCGGGATCAGGCTGACCCGGCCCTGAGGCGGGAGCTCGGGCCAGCGTTCTGGCTCGCTCGGCGGCGGCGAGATAGAGGTTCCGCATGCGCTCACCATCAGAGCGGACAGCGCCAAGCTGACTTTCCAGGAATGCAATCTGCTGTTGCCCATCTCGGGCCTCCTTGTCGACGGCCTGCTGCCGTTGCTCTGCCCGCTGCGCTCGCGCCTTGTCAGCCAGGATGCGGGCCTCCTGCTGGGCGATCTTGTAGGCATCGAATTCCCCGCGCAGCGACGCACGGCCGGCGCGGTAGACGAAGAAGTGGGTGAAGGCCAGGCCGACAGCCAAGGCCATGGCGGTCCAGACCCGGGGATTCAGGAGCGCAGCCACGGGCACCTCGCGGACGTGTGGCCCTCGCCACCGCACAGGCAGCACCACTTCATGCGAGCCCCAGCGCCTTGCGCGCGGCCTCGTGAAGCGCCAGGCGGTCCGCCCAACCGTTCGAATCACCAGCAGCCGGCGTGGCTCGGCCGCGGTTGATGATGTCGCAGACATGATCGAAGTTGCCCATGTCGGCCACAGCGTTCAGGTTGCGCATGTCCCAGTAGTCGCAGGCGGACAGCGCCGCCCATTGCGTCTCGGCCATCTTCTCGGGCTCGGCGACGAAGTCCGGCACGCCAGGGAATCGATCCCGCAGGCGATCACGCACTGCGGCGTGGTTCGCGCGGCCGGTGACTTGGATCAGGCCGTGCCCGCGGAAGCGCTTCCCGTCGCCGGGTTGCGTGTTCCCGAGGTCCACCCTGCCCTCGTACCGCGTCTGCGCTGGCGTGGGACCCCAGAGCTCGGTCGTGTACTCGAGGCGGCCAGACTCGTGCCCCACGTTGGGCAGGAACATGATCTGCCGCATCGGCGTGTCGATGCCGTAGAAAGCCATTCCGGCCGACAGTGCGCCAGCGAACAAGCGCGCGCGCTCGAGCCGCGCGCCGGTGCAGCGCGCAAGAAGGGTCGCATCCATCATTTTTCTCCGAGAGGTGCAGCCACCGATGGCGGCGGGTCAACAGGCGCACCGCCACGCAGCCTGCTGCTCGCGTTGGCGATGGCATCGGAAGCGAAGCGGTCCAGCACGCCCAGCCACCGGCCGCGCGAGAAGCCCGCCCAGAGGATCAGCAGCACGCGCAGGTCGTGGACGATGGTGGGCAGCTTGAGGAAGTCCCCCATTGCGCCGGCCGCGGCGTTGTAGCCCTGGATCGCAAGGTACATCGCGGCGCCACCGATCAGCGCCACCACGAGGTCCTTCAGCAGCAGTGCCTTCACGTTGCCAACCAGCGCGCGCTCGGACACCAGCGTGAAGATCGTGCGCGCGGCACCGCCAAGCAGGCCGGCTGAGGCTGCGAAGATCAACGACAGCCAGTCGTAGGCGATCACGTCCTGGGCGAACGACGTGCTGGCATGGCTCAGGGCCGTGTAGCAGACGATCCAAAGGTAGATGGCCACGTTAACGGGACGCTGCATCGAAGGTCTCCCTCATTTGTTGTGAGTTGACTGAGAAGGCGAAGATTCCGCCGATGAAAAGAGACACCATTGCCCGGATGCCATAGGCCCACTCGAGGCCGCCGACATCAAGACGCACGGCGCGATTCGCGAGGACCATCCATGTGCAGGCAGCAACAATGGCGGCCCAGGCGGCGGCAGTGCGAAAGCACTTCCGGTGCAGGATGTCGGGCTTGAAGATCAACGTGAACAGGTGCGGCAGCGCAGCGGCGAACGCCAGACCAAAGGCACCGACCACGCACCATCTCGAGTAAGCGATTGAGCTCACCCGGCTGATCAGGGCGTCCGGCACGAAGAAGATGTAGAAGATTGGCTCGGCCAACAGCAACAGAAACGCTGCCGTGATGAACGAAGCCTGTAGCCGGACCTCCGCGCGATCTTGGTTGCGCGGCAGGCTCGGCGCCCATGCAACGTAGTCCCGAAGGTTCTCGACGTACACCAGCATCGCGGTGCCCAGGAAGCTCTGGGCGATGCCGTCCCAGAGCCGAGCGATCAGCTTTCGCATGTGGACCTTTCAGGCATAAAAAACCCGCCGAAGCGGGTTGCAGAAAAGTGGTGGTCACTTTCGTTTGAAGAGCACGTTCTCGTCCTGGCAGTACCTCTCGTACCCCTCGGCGAACGCCTTCATCGACATGGTCCCCTCGCGCGGGCGCGGTCCGTACTCGGCCATGTATTCGCGGCAGGTCATTCCCTCGCGATCAGGCACCCTGTCGTCGGCGTAGGTGTGCCGCTCACATGCGACCAGCGCCGCTGCCATACAGATCGCAAGGCGGATCACAGCCCCTCGCCACTCAAGAAGGTGTAGAGGTCACTCGCAAATGCATCGGAGCCCGTCACGTTCGGGTGCATCGAGTCGTAGATATAGCCCTTGTCCGTGGCTCGCGCGAACGACCGACCGAAGATGCGGCGGCCGTCGTAGAAGAACCAACCGTAGTCGGTGGCGAGGTTTTTGAGCAGCGTCGCCATGGCGTCGTAGTAGCTGTCGTTGGTCGCCGCCATGTTGGCCGGCAGGCCCACGCAAAGGCATCCTCCAGAAGAAGGAGATAGGGCTTTCACCAATGCCTCCATCGCCGCGTAGTAGGTATTGCCCGCGGTCTTCGCGTTGCCGTCGTTGATGGTGCAGTAGACGATCGTGAAGTCGGGCGCCATCGCAACCAACGAATTGCGGTACGACCACGGATCGGTCGACCCGTTGATGTCCGCCGCTTTCGCGCCGCTCCAGCCGCCCTGCAGCATCACCGGCTTGCTCGTGCCGTCGAAGGTCTCGATGCCGGCCACGAAGACGTTACCGGTCGCCCCCCCACCTACACCGATCACATGCGTGCCGGCGCTCACGGTGTAGTCCTTCGAGGTGAAGGCGTTCGAACCGGCCTCCGAGAAGGTATCGACCAGCGACCCGTCGACGTAGATCGTGGTCGCAGTGTTGCCCACCGACGAGATCGGGTGCCAGATGCGGAACTTGCTGAACGCAGCGACAGGCGAGAAGGTGAGACGCCCAGCAGGCGCGGCCGTAGATTTCATGAAACGGCCGCCGAACACGTTGGGAGCAGTGTCGCCCGCCCATCCCGAGCCGAGTGCAATTCTGGGGTCGTAGCCCGAAACGGTGCCGCTGGCGGCCAGCACGTTCTGTTCGCCGAAGAAGCTCTCGATCTGGAAGCCCGCCAGGGTCGAGAACTTTCGCGCCATGCAGGTAGCCGCAGCCCCGGTGAGCCCGTTCGTCCCGGTGCCGGTGCCTTGCCCGGCCACATTGCTATCGCCCACGAAGGCAAGTCGTGCGGGGTTGGACGATCCGCGCGCCTTGGCTGCAGTCCATTTCGTCAGGCTGCCGGCTCGCAGCGTGGGGTCGCTGCTGCCGCCCGGCGTGGTCGAGCTCACCACAGGGTTGGCTGGGTCGGTGTTGTCCACCGCGATACCCGTGCCCGGGACCACACTGACGACGACACCGGTCCCGCCTGGACGGACATAGGCCTGCCGCTTGTCGGAGTTGGCGGCGATCGTGATCGTCGACGGACCCGTGGCGAACTGGTACAGCCGCATGTACACCGTCTGGTTGTTCCAGTTCGTCGCGGTCGTCGCAGAAGTCACCGCGCCCGTCGTGCGATGGGCAACAACGTAGTTGGTGCTGCTGGCCGCCAGGGTCACACCCTGATCCGCCACGTCAACATCGTTGAAGAACCCGCCGTACAGCGTCAGCACGAGGCCCGCAACCGACTTGATTCCGTACAGGGATGCCGGGTTCACAGCGCGGAAATTCTCGTTGATGACAACGTCGGCGCCTGCGCCGGCCGCTACCTGGTTCATGGTCATATGGTGGCCTGGAGTGGATGCCCACGCCCCACAACATCCGAGATCTGGTAGACCCGGACGTAGAGCGTGGATTGGTTGGAACCGAAGTCGGCGATCTGCTGCGCCGAGGTGTAGACGGCGCTGCGCGTGGCCGCGGCGATCACGCGCTTCACGGTGGAAAAGGTGTTGTCGCTGTAGATGACCACCTCGTAGGCTTCGGCGGCCTCCCCGAGTGGCACGATGCCAGCGAGCCAGTTTTCCGACATGCGGGTGCGACGGACCCACGACAGCGTGATGTCGTTACTGACGACGGCCTTCGAGAGATTCGTCGGCGAGAACGGCTTAAGCCCTTCGGCCGTGTTTGCATACTCCTGCGTCGAGGCGCTTTCGAAAGACCGCCCCTTAGACACGGCCCTGTACGCCTTGGTCTGGCCGATGCTGCCCGCCTCGAAGTTCGGCCGCAGCGTGCCGCCGACCCCCAGCACGACGAAGACATCTCCCACCGCGTGATTGCCGCGGTTGCGCTCGGTGCCGCGCGCACCGCGCACGAATCCCGACAAGATGAAACGCCCGCCGCCGAGATCGTCGGCCTGGCGGAACTTGATGATCTCCCATCGCCCAGGCTGACCCAGCGCCGCCACATTCACAGATCCCGTCAGCAGCGCGGCCTTCGTGATCGTGGTGAGCTCCCCTTCGCCGACGTTGACGGTCAGCAGGTTCTGCTCGTCGCACATGCGCAGACTCCACCCGCCCAGCGCCGTCTCGGCATAGCCGATCACCGCCGCGTTGTTCACGGTCCCGCGCGACTCCAGCGTCGCGGCGTCATCCCCCGCGAACAGCTCAGCCCCGCGCCAAGACGTGGGTACAAAGCCTTCCATCGCCGCATAGAGCCCGGCGTCGTTGTCCTCGTCACGCAGGATTGGAATGTCGAGCAGTTGTAGGCGCGTCGACGGTGGCAGAGGCGCCAATTGCTGCCCTTGCTGGCCGTTGGAGCCGGGCACCGTCTGCACCAGCAGCTCGGCGTCGTAGGGGAAGCACTCGGCCTCCATCACTGCTCCGGTGTCGGTCAGCTTCGTCAGCATCCAGTTGCTCAACGTCCCGCGCGGATACTCGACGGTCACCACGTCACCAGCGCTGAGGAATGCGTATTTGCGCGACACCTTCAGCGACCGGGTCATGCGCGCGATCCACCTCTCATAGAGCACGCGGTGCGCGATGGTGGCGGCCTGGTCAGGGCTCATCGCCACCGCGATCTCGATCTGCTGGTCGAGTATCGAGTCGGTCACGATGCGCCGTGCGGTCTCGGTGCTGGTCTGGTAGTCGAAATCCGGGTTGAGATAGCTGATCGTGACACTGCGCGGACACTCGGCCTCCTGAGCACGGGAAAGCGGGAATGCGTCGACCGCTTCCTGGCCGTCTTCCTGGCACGCGAGCTCGTCCCAGGAGATCGCAGCAGCGGGCGTGCGGCCGGCGCGGTTGAAGTACCGAATCAGCCCGTCCTCTTCCACCACGCCGATCGCGCCGTAGTTCAGCAGCGGCTCGAGGTTCGAGCGGGCGCTCGCAGGGTTGACGTTGGTGGTGTAGCCCCACACCGTATCGGCGATGGATGACGCGTCCCACTGCCCCGGCTGCAGGCCAGCCTGCTCGCTCTGGCTGGCGATGATGTCGGCCACCGATGCGGTCTGCGGCACGATCACCTGGTAGCGGGTCAGCCGGTAAGAGTCGCTCACGAGCTGCGGCCCGGTGATGGCGAGATCTCGGGTTGCGTAGAACGTGAAGCTGTTGGGCGAGCCAGGCGTCAGCCCGGCCGGCTGCCCTGTGTCGGCCGCGAGCAATTCCCACGTCGAGGTCGTGAGGTCGACCCGATACACCGATGCCGCATTCGGGCCGCCCGAGTTGCCGCGCGGCACATATGCGAAGACGCCCTGCTCGTTGACACACAGCGCCCCATAGGAAAGCTTCTGGTTCGGCTCGGCCGGGCCGGCGATGATGGGCATCGCCGGACTGAACTCCCCCCCGGTCTCGCGCCTTTCCAGGAAGAGATTGCTGCTGCCGTCCATGGTGACGGCGTAGATCACACCGTCAGAATAGGCCACCAGCATCGGGCTGTAGTCGAAGACGAGATCCTTCTTTGCCCCCAAGACAGTGATCAAGATCGCGCCACGCGAGACATTCAGGTTGTCGACGCTCGCGAAAACAAAGTTTCCGGTGGCGAGATCGCAGGATCCACGGCCGTTGTTCGTCCGGCCCGGCATCGAGCCGTCGGCCGGGAAGTCGGCGAGGGAAGAGATCGAGCCGGTATCGAGTTGGATCAGCTGGAAATGGGTTCTTCCAAGCCTGTCGTAGACCCAGGCGACCGAGGGGTGCTCTGTGCCGGTGACAGGGAATGGCAAATAGCCCAGGTACGACGGCCCATCACCGTTCCACACACCCAAGTCGTAGCGCCCCACGCGACGCACGCCTTCCGTCGAGACGAAGTCAACGTCTATGTAAACGATTCCGTTGTATCCGCCGCCCGAAAAGCTGTACTGCCAAACCTCGTCAGAGGTGATGACTGCCGAGGCGCTGTCCGGAATCGAAGGCACCGACGCCATCGCGGTGGTGACGGTCTGCACGTCCGCCCCGATGCAGATCTCGAGGGAGATTTGAGGCACACGGCCACCAGGGCACTCCAGCCCGAACACGAAGAGGCCGATCAGACCGCGGAACGCCGGCACGTTGCCGACGCCCTCATAGGCCTCGATGATCGGGTGCGGAATCTGGTCTTCGAAGCCCGGGTGCAGCGAGATCTGGGCGAACGGGTTCTCCGTCGTTGCCAGAGCAGACGACGCCGGCAGGCCGCTGGAGGCGTCGTAGCGAAGCTTTCGATCCACCCAAGCCTTGCGCAGCGTGACCGACGTTCCAGGCGGGGGCGTCTTGCCCAGGCACAGGTATCCGTGGATGAACTGGCGGTAGGTCGTGTTCTCGGGCGCTCCACCCTTCCCTTGCTTCGTGGTCGTGCCAATCTCGATGATGTCCGTCGACCAGATCCACGTCGCGGGCGGCACGTTGTTGCCGTAGGTCTGGGGGATGCCCCCGCCGTACTCGCTGACCGAGACCTTCACGTCCTCGACCCGCGGCCCCTCCGTCTTCTCGCCGGGCGTGATCGCACCGCCGATCAGGCCTCCGATCACAAAGCCGAGCTGCGGGTAGCCGAAGAACGCCCCGACAACACCGCCTACAACGCCCAGGACTTCGCGAGAACTCATGCGGACACTCCAGGGAATCGGAAGCAGCCGGCGATCGAGGCACGGACGTGATTCATCCAAACCGACGACAGCGCGTTTTCAGTTACGCAGCGAGGGTGCGAAGTCTGGGCATGGATCAGGCTCAGCCCGCCGTGCGCGTAGTCGCCGACGATGCCGATGTGACGATTTCCAGAGAAGCGCATCACGACCACGTCGCCCGGCGCCAAGTCATCGCGGCCGATCTCTTCGAGGTTCTCTCGACATAGCTCGAGCATCGATTCGTCGATGGCCTGTACGCCGTAGCCGGTCACCTCCAAGTCGCATATCCCAAGGTCGCGCGCAACGCGCAGCACCAGGCCGGCACAGTCCATGGCGTTGTCGCGTCGCCCCTGGTGCGTCCACCGCGCACCAATGTACCGACGTGCGGCGGCCACGATCTCGGAACGCTTGGTCATGACGTCTTGCTCCCGAGGCCAAGAATTCGGTTGTTGCCCGGGAACAGGGCCGGAGGCTGGCCGCGAAAATTGATGACGTTGGAGAACTTGTCGCTGCAGTCCGAGATGCCCAGTGGGTTGCGGCTACCGCGCTCGTGCCGCTTGCGGCACCCAGGCAGCACCGAATACGCCATACCGACGGTCGGGTTCATGGGCAGCGGCAGCGCGAGGGTATAAACGCCCGCTTCGAAGGCGTAGACCTCCATCTGAGCACCGGCCATGTCGCCTGAAATAACCGTCAGCACGCCGGCGCCAAACCAGTCCGCCGCCTGCGTTGCCGCAGAATCAGCGAACACACGCCGACTGGTGATGGAGGTAAGGGTGCTGGTGAAGCGCATGGCTTCGACGTCCACCTTGCATTCGCTGTCGCCCAGGTTGGCCTGGCAGTTCGGACTGTAGACACGCCCCACCGTCTGCTGAAGCGCCTGCAGCAGGCCGCGCAGCTCCGCGGTGAACGCCGAGCGCCCCGCCTTCACGTCACCGAGCGTGCCGGCCTGCAGGGTCATCCGTCCCATGGTCAGGTCCCGGAAGTTGACCTCGAACACCGTCACAAACGCCTTGTCCCACAGCCCGCTGACGATCTCGGCCTCGGAGGCGAAGTCTGTGGACAGCGAGCCGTTCACCTCGGAGTTCTGCACGGCGCCGTCGGCTTGCTGCTCGATGGCCGTCGGGTTGACGCCCTCCCGAGACAGGTAGACCTCGCCGTTGATCAACAGGTCGCGCGAGCTCGTCGTAACCGTGATCACAACGCCGTCGCGTCGCTCGAAGCGCCAGCAGCGGGCAAGGGTCGTCGTGCCCAGGGCATAGTGCGCCTTGAGCGGAACAGAGACGGCTTTGCTCATGCTTCGCGGATCTCGTCGAGGAACGTCTGGGGAATCACGACCTGCCTCTTGCCGGCAGCCCCAGCGACGACCAACTCCCAGTCGATCGAGTCGCTACGAAAGTTCACCGGCACGTAGAACGATCCGACCCACGCGAGCGTCTCGTTCGGCTGCGGGTACTTATGCCCCTGCCCGGAACCGACCGTGATTGCCTTGCCGGCCGTGTTGGTCGCAAGCGTGTAGACACCACCGGAGATGTTCGTGATTTCGTGGCTGATGCCATTGAGCAGCCCTGCGTCTGCCCCGGAAAGGCCCTGAAGCCACAGCCGGCCGCTGACCACGAATCCAGGGATGGCACTTGACAGCGCAATCTGCGTCGTTGCCCCGGCTACCACGCTGGATACGGCCCGCGTTGTGTCCGGCACGAACGTCACATAGGAAGGGCCATCACTGATCGCGATGTTGCCCGCGGCTCCCCCGACGTCGACTGGAAGGCCGTCTCGCATCACCACCGGCACGCCGTTCAGCCGCGTCACACCGCGCGCGGTTTGATAGGCAGTGCCGAAAGCAGCGTAGAGCTTCCGGAACCCATAGTTCGGCGTACCGTTGCCCCGAGCGACGGTGCCGAATTCGACGCCCGACATGTACCCTTGGAGGGCACCACTCGTCCCCGTCGCGGTGAAATCGATCGGGTCCTCATAGAGCATTCCATAGGCGCCGGCGTCGGTCGCCTCTTGAAGTCCGAAGACCTGCTCAGCGACGTTCAGGCTCATGGGACCCGTGCCGATCTGCCACGCCCGAAGCGTGTATCCGCGGACCACGTTGACCGATACGTAGCCGCCTTGGTTGCGGATGCGCTGGTTCTGGCGCGAACGAGTGCCCGTCACCCCTGCGAGGACGATCGACTTCGGAACAACGATCGGAAGGACGATGATTCCGCTCATGCGTTCCTCCCGGACCGGCCCAGGGCACGCTGCATCTTCAGCGCAGCCTGGTCGATCGTTTCAGCGGTCGTGCCCACAGCGAAGTGGTTGTGAATCTCGATGCGGCTGTTATCGGTGGTGGTGCTGGAGGAGAGGTTCCCGCCCATGATCCCGTTGACGTATCCCCCATCGGCATAGCCACGCTGGTTCAAGCGCTCAAGGAACGACAGGCCCAGGCGACGGGTGTTCTCGGCGTTGACCACGAACTCGCCGCGGTGAACCACCCCAGCCGGCTCGTACTTACCGCCACTGCCGGTGTATCCACCATCGGCCCAGCCCATGGCGGAGATCAGGGCTCCCAAGGAATCCCCGCCCCCACTGCCGACCAGGTTGGCCGCGCTCAGCGCGCTGGAGATGCTGCCCTGCCCCATCGCAGCGGCTGCGGCGTTCGCAGCGATCGCGAGTTGGCCAATAGAGGCCGTTGCGGTGGACGCGCTCGATGCCAGGGCAGACTGAGCAGCGGCCGCAGATGCCGCACCGGTCGCACCCTTCGAGTCGCCACCGCCGAGGAGCTTTGCGATCGTGGCGCCGACGCCCCCTCCACCGAGGGAATCGTTGAGCATTTTCGCGAGCGGCCCGGTGATCTGCTCCTTGATGCCATTGCGCGCGAAGTCCGTGGCGATGGACGTGAACAAGGACTTGGCGTCGAACTTCTTGCCCGTGAAGAGGTTCGTGAGCTGATCTTCCAGGCCCTTGAGGGCATTCCCGATTGCATCCGCCGAATGCTTCGCGATCTCCTGGCTCTCGTCGTAGTAGTTCGTGAGCGCCTCGGTCGCCCCCGCGATCCAGCTCTTCTGCAACTCCTCAAGCCGCGCCGTCCGGGCCTCGTAGAGGGTGATCTCCTTGCTGTAAGTGTCGCGCGCGACGGTGATGTATTGCTCGTAGACCGAGTCGTTGATCTCCTTCCGGCGAAGCTCGCCCTGCAACTCGGCTTCGCGCTGCTGCAGCCGGTCATCGATGGCGCCGCGAGCGGACAGGTCGGCGCGAAACTTGTCGCCGCGGCCGAAGCCTGCGATCTCCCGGTCGTAGTTGCGCGCCACCGTATCCAGATACCCTTGTGCAGACTCCCTGGCACGGTCGTAGGCGTCCGCAATCCGCTTGACCGACTCTTGCTCTTGGTAGGCCAGTAGCTGCGTGTTTGCCGTGTAGTTCTCGCGTGACTTCTTCAACTTCGCGATGGCATCGTCGATCTTGCGCTCGTTGTCGATCCGATCCTTGCCGCTGAGGTCTTCTTGTTTGAGTCGATCGATCTCCTTCTGCAGCGCGCTCTCTTGGGCGACCTCGTTCTGCCGGAGGAAGTCCCGCTTCTTCTCCCAGTACTCCGACTCGCTCACTAGGCTCAGGGAGCGGCGCGCCTCGAGCAGCTTCTCGCTGTTGGCGATGGTGTTGGTGAGAGCTTCCTGGTCTTTGCGGTAGCTCTCGATGTCGCGCTGGAGTTGCGCCTTGGCCTCTTGCTCTGCTGAGTTGTCCTTGGGCGCCTTTGGCGTCTTGGGCTGCGGTCCTTTGACGACTGGAGCAACCACCTGAGGGTTGACGATCCCTCGCCCACCACCGGCGGGAAGCCCGCCGAGCTTGTTCACGTAGTCCTGAATCTCTGCCGTTGTCTTGACCGCCGCCTGGCCAGAGAAAAGGCGCCCGCTCCAGAACGCTTTGACGCCCGAGAAGTAGGACTCCATCCCGGCCGCGAACAGCCCGCCATTCTTCTTTGCCTCGAGGAATTCGGTACTCAGATTGGCGAGAGTTCGAATCAGGCCTGACGAGATCGAGATCGCGGCGCCCTCGGATGCGAGCTTGATTTTCGTCAAGTTGTCGTTGAAGTCAGCCGCGCTTTTCGCAAGCGCCCCATCAAAGATCGAGCCGAGAAGCTCTGCCTCCTTGCGCAAGCGTTCAATCCCGTTCGCCCCCAGGTTCAAGAACGGGAGCATTTCTTCAGCGCTCTTTCCAAACACCCTCTGCGCAAGAGCGGACTTCGACGCGCCGTCCTCATATCCGGAGAAACGAGAGGCAAGGTCTACCAGCACGTCATCGCTGCTGCGAAGCTTGCCGTTGGTATCCGTGACGGCGACGCCCAGGGCGTTGAAGGTGGCAATGGCCTCTTTGTTGCCACCAGCCGCTTCAGCCATTACCCTGGACAGGCGGGTGATCCCGCCCCGCAGTACTTCAAAGCTTGTTCCCGAAGCCTCCCCTGCAAAGCGCAGAGCGCTAAGTCTCTCGGTGCTTAGCCCGGTTTTCTCGGAGAGGTCGTCCAGAGAATCCAGCAGGTTGATGCCACCTGCCAGCGAAGCAACCGCAGCCGCGCTGGCAGCACTGGCGAGGGCAATGAGGCCAATCTTCAGCGCCTGGGTGATTGCCACGCCTTTCAGGTACGCGTCATTCTGTCGAATCGCTGAGTCGGCTGCCTGCAGTTGAGCCCTCGAAGCACCTTGAACCGCAAGCTCGTAGAGTTTCGTCTCGCGCGTGTTCATGCCGTTGGTCTTCGCGACCATCTGCAGCTTCTTCACCTGGTCGTCGATCGCCAGCGAGGTGCGTTTCACGTCGGAAGCATCGAGAGCGTTCTTCGCCGCCAGCAACTGAGCCGCCGACGCGCCCTTCTGGTTGAGCTCGATCAGCTTGGCCGAAGTCGCGGCGCTGAGCTGCGACCGGTTCATCATGTCGAGCTTCTGGATGTACTCGTCGATGGACTTGCTGGCTTGCTTCGTCGCGCCGCCGGCCGCTTTCAGTCCGCTCGCCGCCTTCTCGCCGGCCTTACCGACATCCTCGACGGATTTTTCGGCGCCCTCGCCGGCTTCCTTCAGTTTCTCAAGGTCCTTGAAAGCCGCCTTTGCTTGGCTGCTGTCGATACGAATTCCAAGCGTTGCAAAATCCACTTCGCGTCTCCCAAAAGAAAAGGGCGATCCGAAGATCGCCCTCTCATGCCTTTCGGCCCATACCTTGCCTTACCGTGACGCGCCCTAGCCCGCCCCTGCATGCCTAGCCCTGCCCTGGCCCGCCACCTGATGCTGAATGCATCCCACAGCGCCGCACGCGGCGCTGGGAGCTGTTGTCAGCCCATACCTCGGCAGACCACACCTAGACTCGCCCCGCCAGGGCTGAGCACACCAAGTACCACCGCGAGGTGATGCTGATCGCATCTCCAAGCACCCGCTTCCAGATGCTTGAAGCTGTTGACAGCCCTTACCATTCCGCGCCCGATCGAGCCGAGTCTTACCTAGGCAAAACGCGCCAAACTCGTGGGCGATGCTTTCGCATCCGAAAGCCCTCGTCCGAAGGCTTGCAGCTACGTCATCGCAGCGCTTTTCTCGCCATCCCTCGCAGGTGCGCCACCTTCGTTGCAGCATCGAGGTTCTCGCGCCGCTCTTCATCGGTCAGTTCGTTGACCCGAATGTTGCGCAGCCGGCTCCCGACGGCACGGAAAGCCCTGCCCGCGTCTCTCTCGAATTCCCGCGTCGAGGTCTTCGTCTGCTCGGCCGGAGGAACCCATCGATAGCCCTGGCCGCGCACCGACTCCAACAGCACTTGATGGTCGTGGAGCAGCGTGGCTTTGAACCCCTCGATGTTGGCGAGCCATTCGAATTGCCGCGCCTGGAACGCCGAAGCCGACATGCGCTCATCTCCACGCGGCATGCCGAAATGCTGAGCCAGCCAATCGTGCGGAACGAGGTCGCCGTACTTGAACTCGGCCAAGAAGTCCTGAACCGCCTGTTTCCAGGCTGGATAGAGCTTCACCTCAGACATAGGCCACCTCGAACCGTCCAAACCGCGGGCGGTATTCGCAGGTCCCGATCAGGGCGCCGCCATCCTCGATAGCCTTCCTCGCCTCTTTCACATCCAACACTTCGGTGTTGAGCATGACCGAAAGCTCGGCCGCCCACGAGGTGAAGACTGGGCGGTAGCGCATGATCTTGGCCGTCCCGACCTTCACGCCACGGCAATCTACGAAAGCAGGCGCCTCCCAAAGCGCATCCGGCGTCGATGGACCGTCGTGAAGTAGCTTGACCCTGTTTTCGAGGACCAATGCGCCACGCTTCCAGTGGGTGCCCAGCTTCTGCAGCTTCGCGCCGGCGAGAAACGTTGCATCGAAGTTTTGGCCCGGGACGTAGAAGCCCTCCTCCTTGACCCAATAGCAGCCGGCCACGAACTCGCTTCGAGCGATTGCTAGGTGGTCATCCTCGGTTTTCTTGCGCTTGCTGGTGAGCTCCTTGTGCGCCTTCGACAGCGGGTTGAGCGGGTTCGCCAGCACGTCAGCGTGCATCATGAGCGGGCTCGTGCCGGTCACGCGAATCTTGATTTGCTCCATGTTCAGGCGCCTCCCAGGGTGACGTTGAACACGACCTGCGACCGATTGAAGCGGTCGATGAATTCGTCTCGCTCGGCCCGGTCTAGCCGCTTCAGGCGCTCTATCAGTGCGGCGGCAATCGCGTTGGCGCGGGCTTCGCCGTCGCTGACGCCGCTACGCCCCTCTTGGAGACGCGCTCCGCGCTCGCCGTCTACCCGCAATGTGGCGAACAGCCCCAGGCGGCTCCGGTGCGCACCCACCAGTGATGCGTAGTGTGCCTCTGCCGAGTCTTCGTCGTCGCCATAGTCCGCCACGATCGCGCCCGCGGCGCACACCCAGAACGGCGCGCTGAAGGACCGTCCAAGACTGACCGGCGTGCCATCGCGCTCCGTGACCGAGTTCCCGGTGATCGACTTACGCATTGGCCACCTCCGCGCGGTGGAAAGCCTTGCGGGCGGTGTAAACCGCGTCGACGTAGCCAACGATGGTCGCTTGGCTCGGCAGCGGCACACGATCCCCGTTGCGCTCTTGCACGCGGACGCCGTCGCAGTCGTCATCGAGGCGGCGGACGCCGGTCCAGTTGCCTCTCTTGAGAACGTAGAGCCCGTCCTTGGCGAAGTGGTGCTGATCGAAGTCGATGCGCAGGAGGTCGCCGGCTTCGATCTGGTTGGGGATGGTAGAGGTCATAACCTGCACCAGCTGCACGCCGAAGCGCGGCTCGTCGTCCTGCACAACCTCCAAGGCTCCAAACACAGCGGTTTGGCGTTGTCCTGCAATTGCGGTAGCATTCATGTCGATTCCTCTGACTTGCTAGGTTTTAGGTTTCACAAGAAGCGCTCAACAGGGTCCAAGCTGTTGGGCGTTTCGCCTTTGTGGCGGGTCATCCCGCCGCCGCCCTGCTCCGCACAGGCAGCACTAGATCCAGCAGTTCGGCGAACTTGCCGACATACCAGTGGGGCTGAGTTTCCCGCGGGTTGTTCGGGCTGGTGAGGTTTTTGCCGAACTCCGGCGCGACACACACCTTGAACTTCTTCGTACCACCCTTCGATGATGGGCGCTCCCGCTCCTCGAGGTAGCCGCGCTCCGTCAGCAGGCGGTTAAAAGCGATCGCGCTCAACCCTGCGCCATGTTGCAGCAGCAGCTCCGCAGCCGACTTCGTCTCCTCGCTCGATCCGCCGCTCGCTGAAGTCGGCGCATCTACCGCATATGCAGGCAGCAAGCCGGTCACGCCAAGTTGCGCCTCAAGCTTTTGGTAGCCGCCCAGCACCGCCGAGGGGGCGAACTTCAAGTCCTCGGCGGCGCTGCGCAGGAGCAGAATGCCGGCGGCGACCTGGTTGCGCGACAGGGTCTGCGGACGAGCCATCCGCGTGTAACCGCCTGTCTTGCGTATCGATGGCAGCACTTCTTCGAACACCCAGCGCTCGAATCGCTCCGCCGCCGGCAAGGTGCTGTTGACGATCAAGCGCAGCACGTCGGGCTCAGAAAGAACCCGCACTTCCTGACGGCCTCCTCCGGTCTGAAGGGGGTAGCGCTTGGCGACCCCCTTGCAGTGTGTGGCAATGGCGTCGCTCGTGTTGCTGTAGCCGAGAGCCTCCGCCACGTCCTTGCCCACAAAGTACGGCTCGCCATCGATCTCCATCGCCCGGATGTTCGAGCCTTCGAAACTGAATGGAACGACGCTGCTCATGCCTGCGCCCCTTGAGGTTGCTCCACCGGCGTGTTTTGCCGAAGCGTTCTCACGACCTGACCATTGAATGTCCGCCCCTGTCGTTGCGCCTCCGCGTGCAAATCGCGGTGCAACTCACGAGGCAGACGAACTGCGGTTTTTTGCCAGTCCTTCTGCGATTGGTTAGTAGCCATGTTGCCCTTTCTTGCCTTCATTTCAAAAGCACGCCTTCATCTTAGTGGCAAGCCATCATTTTGAAGGCAATAGTTGACTTCAATATAGGGGCTATCATCGAGACCGATGGCGACCTCTTTCCAAGACGACTACCTCAAAACCGCGCTGCGATTGCCGCGAGACCTGCATGCCCAGCTCATGGATGCCGCTCGCGTGAGTGCGCGCAGCTTCAACGCGGAGGTGATTGAGAGACTGCGCCAGACCCTCAGCAGCGGCGATGGAAACGCTGAGACTGATTTGGCATTCAGAGGCCTAGCGCTGCAGCTGGCAAAGTCAGAAAGAGAGGCTGCCAACTTTGCCTTTCTGGCCCAGATCCGGCTGTTGGACGTCGCGGTGGTTGGCAGCGCCTTCCAAGATGTCGTGAAGGCGCTCGAGGCGTTGGGGCACACCGCGTTGAGCGAAGAGGAAGATTTCCGGGAGGCGCTGAAGACCTCAAAAGAGGCTGAGGAGCAGATCAGCAAAAACGATCCGGCCGCGACCCTCGAGGTTCTTATACGCAGGCTCGAAGGAGCGACTGAAGGGTTTCAGCAAGCCAAGAAGGCTTTCGAGGAAGCGGAAAAGAAGCCGCCCGAGCCGGGGCTCACTGAGGCTCAGGAGAAAGTCGTCCGCAAGATCATCCGACGATCGCGTCGCCCACTGCCTTAACCATAGAAAAAGCCGCCCGCGGGCGGCTTTTTACCTTTGGTGGGTTCTATTTCTCGCTCGACTCTTCCAACAAAGCCAAAGCCTTGCGGTAGAACTCACGACGCTCCCTCGCCTCTGCCGCGATTTGAAACACGCGATAAATCACGTATGGGACCACCGCCATTGCGCACGCCAACGCGGCCGCAGCCGCCTCCTGCGGAGCACTCTTGGCAAACACGAACGTTACCGCGCCGAACAAGCCACCCAGCAGCGCGAGAACAACCACAACAAACCGCATCCTGGCCTCCGTTCTGATGGACTTCCATCGTACACGGAGGTTCCACCGCTCACCCCCTCTTCGAGTGCATAAATTTCAGCGCCGAACCCTCCATGAGGACAAGGGACTCGAAGACGCCGTCGCGATCCGCCGGAGCAACCTTGAGTCGGCGCCAGATCTCGGGCAGGACGTTGAAGTCCAGCCCGTAGTACCCGCCCATCCCGGCGCGCCACTGCGTGCGCATGGCGCAGAAAACGGTCACTGCCTGCCAGTTGTCCGGCCAGACCTCGAAGCGCTCGTCTCCGAAATCTTCCGGCTCAAACCCGAGTGCTGCGCGGCCTGCCCAATCCGGTGGATCGAACAGCCGCCACGCAGCCTCTAGGAGTTTTTTTCGCGGTGCTTCATGAGTTCATCGGTGTAGACGTGGAACGCGGCCACGCTGACGCCGATGTGGTGCTGCAGCAGGATCGCGACGTTCTCCTTGTTGAAGGGCTCGTCGATCTCCCAACCCTCCACCATGTCCAGGAAGGTGTCTTCGTCACTGCGGGTCTTCCCGCCCTCGATCCACTTCGTCAGCTCCGACTTCGTGCGGTGCTTGAACGTCAACGAGACGTCCACGGAATCCTCGCCGGCGACGGGGAACGGGACCTTTGCGGAGAAGGTCGGATTGGCCTTGAGCTTGAACATGCGGATCAGTACTTCGTCGAACGCGGGTTGACCAGCGCGAGCTGGGCTGTGACCTGCATGTTGGTGTTGATGTTGAAGTTCGGCTCGCCGTCGAAACCGACGACCACCGACCAGTAGAAGAGCTTGCCGTTGGGCAGCGCGGCGCGCAGGATCTGCGTGTCGCCCGACAGGTCGTGACCCAGCAGGGTGTTGTACCAAGCCAGGGCGTTGTCGTAGTCCAGCAGCACGGTCATCGAGCGCGCGTTCTTGAACGTGGGCTTCTGACGCTGCAGCCCGTCTTCGAGGTAGACCCACTGGAAATACTGCTGTTCGCCGCCGCTCGTCTGCACGTCGGTGACCTGCGAGAACGGGACGAAGGACGTGGCACGGCGGAACGTCGAACCGACGGCGCCTCCGGCGGGAAAGCGCGTGGTGTTCGTGGTGTCGAAGCCTTCGAGGTCAAAAGCGCCCGTCGCGATGTTCGCGGTGCGGATCGGGCGGTCGTTGAGCTCGGTCCAGCCGGAGCCAGCCAGCAGGATGTCGCCGTTGGCGTAGCCGTGGGCGGCCGAGGAGACGACGCCCGGGTTGGCGTTCGTGATCGCCGAAGCGGTCTTCGCTGCCTCGAAGCCAGCGCTGATCGAGAGGATCGTTTTGTTCGGGAAGTAGCTTGCCATGATGGCCCTTTCAGACGAAAAAAAGGCCGCTATCGGCGGCCAGGGTTGCAGATGCCCGAAAGGGCGGGAGTGAGATCAGGTGGGGTAGGTGTCCGCTCGAAACTGCAGATCGACGGGGACCGTATAGCGGTCGCCGGGGATCGCGGAGCGAATCCGCAAGGGCGTGACCTGGGTCACGGTGAAGGCGCCACTGCTCAACATGAGGTTCATTGGGAACAGGGCTTCCAACTCCCCAGCAATGGCCTCGCCTGGCTCCGTTCCAGCGCCCGCGGGGCACACGATGCTCACTTGGAAGATCCCCACGCGGTTGCGGTTCTCGCCGGCCAGGTCTCGGCTCGTCGTATCCCCGCGCAGCACGAAGGCCCGCAGATAGGCGGCGGCCGGCGGCGTGAAGCCCCCGTTCTCCCAAGCCACGAGGAGCTTGGGCGTGCGAGCTGCAGCCCAAGCCGCGAGCCGCTGTTCGAAGAGCGATCGGATCAACTTGTCGGACATCAAAGCTGTCCTTTCAGGTAAGCGTTGATCGCATCCGGAAGCCTGGCCATCGTGACCCGCACCATCCCGTTGGGCGCCTTTTTGGACCAGCCTTCGTACTCGAGCCTGTACGCATACGGAAGGGAGTTGGTGATCCAGAACTGCCCGTAGGCGGCTTGCTCAAGGACCTTTGCTTTCACCTCGGTTTCAATCCGAGCTTGGGTCTGAGCGCCGGCGCGGGATTGATCCACCGCCGCCGACGTAGAAAGGTTCGGCGTGCCGACCCCGAACTGCCAGTTCGCCCGAAACCGCCCCGTGAGAACGGGACTTTCGAGAACCACCCCTTGCGACGCAAGGATCAGCGAGGCCTGCACGGTCTTCTCAAACTTTCCCTTCGCCTTGTCGACGAAAGCCGAGAGGTCGAGGGTGAAGGTTCCCATCAGAGCCCCCTCGCCTGCACGTCATGCAGCACCACGATGCCAGCGGGACTCAGCGGCCGGCTCTCCACTACACCGAGGACGGCGCCGCTCGACAGCGTGACTCGATCGCCAGTCTTTGGTGTCACGCCCAGGTCCGGGGCGATATAGATGCGCCGGTCACCCTGGCGGATCAGGGATCCATCAATGTCCGATTGCCTGTAGTCCAGGGCAACTCCCTTGCTCGCATAGTCGGTAAACGTCGCTTCTACCCTCCCGGTCTCGGGGTTGTACTCCTCGGTGCCCACGCTGCCGAGGGTGACGACCTGTCCGAACTCCGCGAGAAGGTCGACCGCGGTTGCAGCCATGTCGTCGTAGAAGTCGGTCATGAAGGAAGCCTCTCGCCGGTCTCGAATTGCTCTCGTCCATCCATTGCGTGATGCACGAACACTCCCTCGACCTCATCGTCTTCAGTCGGGCGGCACCAGCAGGACTCGCTGCGCTCGTGCTCCCGGAGGTCGGCATTGGGGATGACGTGGAGGATCACCATCACGCGCCCTCCTCCAAAGCGGCGCGCTTGGCGAGCTCGTATCGATCGCCCAGCAGCTTGGCATCCGGGTGCGCCATCCAGTCGAGCACCAGCCGATTCAGGGCAACGTCACAGTCAAGGCACAGCGGCCGGTAGCGGTTGCCGTCCGAGCAGATCTGCCACTGGAACATGGCCTGAGCCCCACAGCGGATGCACTGCAGGCGCTTGATGCCGCGCGCTGTGTAGGGCTCAGGGCGATTGATGTCCCAGGCACTCATGCGCGCTCCAGGACAATTTGCGCGAACCCGCCGGCCGTCAACCCGCGCAGCAGGTCGTCGATGATGGCGAAGCGCGTCTGGCCCCCGTTGGTCGGGGCCGCGTAGGTGACCGAGATTGGACCCACAGTCTTGCCCGTCACGGCCGCCGGCGCCACGTCTGCATACAGCGCCCCCGTCAGGGAGCGCACCGCGGCCTCGCAGCATGCGTCGGCCACGTTCTTGTGCACTGGGTCGAGGTACTCGGCCTTGATGCGGTAATGGGCAAGCAGGTACTGGGTTGCGCGGCGAAGTGCTGCCTCTTTCGCCGGATCACCTCCGGTCCACGCGGCAATGCCCATCGCAGTGCAGTAGGCGTTCGCGTCATTCAGCGATACCAGGCTATCGAAACCTTCAACGGGAGCGACGATCAGGGGCATTGGGGTACGCTCTCGGAAAAGGAGAAGTGAAAAATGGACTGGCGCAAAACACAAACCGCGATCGTCGACACCGCCCTCACCGGAATCGGTCTGGCGTTACTAGGACTCGGTTTCTGGGCAGGCCTTCAGGAGAACCTGGGACTTGCGGGGACTACTCTGGGTGCCGGCCTCATCCTTCTTTTTGCCGCCACCATCCACCGATTCGAGTCCCTTAAAGGCCTGGGCATGGAGGCCAAGACCCGTGAGTTGAACGAATCGATCGACAAGGCCGAGGTCGCAGTCGATCAGCTTCGCGAGCTCGCTGAGTTTGCTGGCGTCAACCTTTTACGCGTAGTCAGCGCCGCCGGTCGTTACGACACCGGAGCCGGCATGGACCACTCTTACAAGGTCTCTCGGGACGTTCTGAAGATCCTGAATCAGCTCAATAGCAACTCGAAAACTATCCGTCCAGCCCTTGAGTATTGGGCCCGCTTCGCTGCAATCGACCTCGTCAACGTCAAATGGGACAAGCTGCGGACATACCTCAACGCCCGCAGAGAACAACTCGGCCGCCAAGCAGCAACAGTCCAAGGCGAGGAAAGCGCGGCACTAATTCAGCGCACCGCGGACTTGCAGAGCTATGAATTCACCGCGCTCCGAGGTCTTGGTAGCTGGCCTCTCAGCGAGTTTCCGCTTCGCCTCCGCAGGCTTCTGGACGACGCGCCGCACCTGCTTCCCGAACAAAGGTCCGCGCTTGAGCCTGAGTTCTCAGAGGCTGACCTGCAGATGAAATTCCTCGTCCAACATCTCGACTACCAAGATCCTGCCTATTGGACCGGCATCTCACAACAGCGAGGCTAGCTCCCTGGCTTCGCTCTTGCCTGCAGCGCGATAGGCATCGGCATCTGCAACGGAGCAAAACGAGTTCGCGTCGGCCGCGGGCGGGACGATAAGGCTCATGGCGTTTCCTCGACCAACTTCAGGCCCAGCCGAGCGAGCGCATCGAAGGGCTGGTCTTCGCTGACGTCGCTGGCACCCAGCAGCGTCTGGCACGCGCTCAGCGTCACGTTGATGCTGGCTTGCTGGCATACCGAGAACATCGTCTGCGGGTCGTCCAGCACCGCGGCGAACGTGTTTTCGATGAGGCCGCTTGAGATGTAGTGCGTGGCCGGCGCCGCGCCGGTCGACGACAGCGGCGTGATGAACATGCCGGCGCCAGGCGGCCCGGCCAACTGCTCAGTCAGCAGGCGAGCCTGCGGCGCCAGCGCGGCTGGAACGATGAGGCAGCGGTGGAGGTAGCTCATATCGTGATCCCGGCCTGCTGGGCCATGTAGCGCTCGCAGACCCACAGCTCGTCGGGCGAGAGCAGCCGACCGATGATGATCAGACCGTAGAGGTTGCCGTTGAAAGGAAGCGAAGTGCCACCGGCTCGACCGACAAAGACCGCGCTGTTGCCGAACACTCCGCTCCCCTGTGTCGTTGTGATCGTGCTGATGCTCGCGCCATTGAGGCGCAGTGCAGCCGCGGGGGCAGAGATATCGCCAACACCCGTGACAACTGCCGATACGGGGGCATTGAAAGCAGCATTGGTCGTAAACGGTGTAGCCGGCGTCGTCCCTCGCGAAGCGAATTGGAACTTGGTCACGGCGCCGCTACCAGGCGCCCGCATGTCGAAAGACCCATTCGACCCAGGAGACCCCAGCGCAACAATCGTCGCGTCTGTCGCATCACTCAGCTTCC
>NZ_JBMDKG010000144.1:0-301 GCF_057809595.1 Variovorax sp. FG153 | reverse complement strand
AGCTGCGGCCCTTATCCCGCTTTCCCCTGCGCTCCTCGGCACAGCCAGAGGGGAGGAGGGTCAACGCGCCATGGCGCGTCCTTGTGTGGGGTGGAGGAGTGCAAAGGCCCTCGGCCTTCTTCTACCTGGGCCGAGCGAAGCGACGGCCCGTTGGGCTTCCCCGGCCGAGCGCAGCGATGGCCCGCTCCATCCCCTCTGGCTGCGCCGAGGGGCGCAGCGTTTCGCGGATAAGGGCTCGCAGCTGTCTGAGCGGAACGCAGTGGAGCGAGTTCTGCGAGACCCCGCGAAACGCGAGCACCGC
>NZ_JBMDKG010000143.1:0-301 GCF_057809595.1 Variovorax sp. FG153 | reverse complement strand
CCGATGGCGGCAGGACACGGCGCATCAGCCTGTCGGGCAAGTGGTTCGACAACAGTCCCGAGGGGCAGACGCAACTCAGTGGCTATGTCATCGACTACCGCTTCGGCCTGTTCTCGGACTTCACCTATTTCCTCAACAACCCCGAGCAGGGCGACCAGTTCGAGCAGACCGACCGCCGTCGGGTCTTCGGGCTGCAGGGCACGCACAGCCGTCCCAACTCGATCGGCGGACTGGACGGCGTGCTGAGCTTCGGCGGCAGCTGGCGCGGTGACCGCATCGGCGAGGTCGGGCTCTACAACAC
>NZ_JBMDKG010000142.1:0-310 GCF_057809595.1 Variovorax sp. FG153 | reverse complement strand
GCGCGGCAGCGCGTAGTGGCGAACCAGGTCGGTGACTTGCAGCAGCGGTGTCTTCGTTGGCGTCATGCCACGGCCTCCGCTTCGATCTCGTCGAGTCGGATGCAGCGCACCGCATGGTCGTCAGGCAGCATCACCGCGGGCGGGCGCGTCGACTGGCAGGCATCGACCGTGTAGCTGCAGCGCCCCGCGAAGGGACAACCCGCGGGCAGGTCCACCAGCTCGGGCACGCTGCCCCGGATGGTCGCCAGCCGCTGGCCCTTCGGCGCCCCGATCACCGGCCGCGCCGCGAACAGCCCCTTGGTGTAAGGAT
>NZ_JBMDKG010000141.1:0-325 GCF_057809595.1 Variovorax sp. FG153 | reverse complement strand
TCCTCGCCGGTCGGGCGCGCGCGCTTGAGCACCACGAAGGCGCACACCGCCTCGCCCGTCACGTCGTCCGGACGCCCCACCACCGCGGCCTCGGCCACGAGGTCGGTCTTGGACACCAGCGCCGACTCGATCTCCATCGTGCCCAGCCGGTGGCCCGACACATTGAGCACGTCGTCGATGCGGCCCGTGATGCGGAAGTAGCCGCGATCCGCACTGCGCACCGCGCCGTCGCCCGCCAGGTAGATCGTGCCGCCCATCTCTTCGGGGAAATAGCTCTTCTTGAAGCGCTCGGGGTCGTTCCAGATGGTGCGGATCATCGAGGGCC
>NZ_JBMDKG010000140.1:0-327 GCF_057809595.1 Variovorax sp. FG153 | reverse complement strand
ACCTGGTTCGCCACTACGCGCTGCCGCGCGAGAAGCTGCTGGGCCCGCCGCCCACGGTCAAGGCGCTCAATGGCGTGAGCTTCGAGGTGCAGGCCGGGCGCAGCGTGGGGATCGTGGGCGAGTCCGGGTCGGGCAAGTCGACCATCGCACGCCTCGTCATGGCTCTGGACAAGCCCACCTCGGGCAGCGTGAAGCTCGAAGGGCGTGAGCTGCACGCCTTGAGCAAGGACGAACTTCGCACGGCCCGGCGCGACTTCCAGATGGTCTTCCAAGACCCCTACGGCTCCCTCGACCCGCGCCAGACGGTCGCGCGCATCGTGGCCGAGC